>NZ_JBLYZG010000008.1:0-145290 GCF_049310245.1 Endozoicomonas sp. ALB115
AATAGCGGGGCTATTTGACGAAGAAGCAGGAATTTTTAGACCAATTTATCGCAACCGCAGTAGGACAGTCTTAAGTCCGACAGGCTCCTAGCATCACTGAATCAATGCACTGAATGTCAGCATGGCGCATCTTCGTGTGGACTACAACAGCAATGCACTGGTTTTCCATCGGTTTTTCATGAATAATCTGCATCCCTTCCTGATACTTCATTTTTTTGCTTTCATGAAATTCCCCGGCCGACGAAAGATCAAGCATTACTTCCCGGTCAATACCCACAATCGCTTTGATATGGAAAGCTCAGTGTTTGGCCAGGCCAACACCTATATCTGTGGTATTGATCAGAACCTGGTGGATATTACTGCCCGAGTCGATGACTCAGTACTACGGGATTATGGCCTCGATAAAGGTGCCTCTCAATGGATAGATAACGACCAGGCCAATCGTCTGTACTGTTTTCTGAACGAGCAGCAGCTTATTGAAGACCAGTTTGCCGGCGGCACCATCGGTAACACGCTTCATAATTATTCCGTGCTGGCAGATGATCGCTCCGTTCAATTTGGCGTTATGAGTAAGAACATCCAGGTGGGTGACTACGCGTATCGCTACCTCTGTAATACCAGCAGTAAAGTCGATCTTACCTGGCTTCAGCCGGTTGATGGCCCTATTGGCCGTTGCTTTGCGCTGATTACGGAAGATGGTGAGCGTACCTTCGGTATCAGTCCCGGTTTTATGAACCAGCTCAGCCCCGAGTTTATCGATGAAACAATCATCGCCGAATCTTCAGGCCTGGCGCTAAGCGCTTATACGCTGGCAAATCCTGATCTGCCAATTTATCACGCCATGGTAAAAGCAGCACAGCTGGCAAAAAAACATCAAGTTCCGGTCATTTTGACACTGGGCACCCGTGGACTGGTCAATGCCATCAAGCAACCACTGATCGAGTTTCTTAACGAATATGTCACCATTGCCGCCATGAACGAAGAAGAAGCCGAGGAATTGACTGGAGAGCCGGACCCGCTGTCATCTTCTGCGCATATGCTGCAATGGGTTGATATGGTGTTACTGACGGCTGGTGCCGAAGGTCTTTATTTAAGTGGTTATACTGAAAAAGCGCTGGCCAGGGAAACTGACAACCCTATCCGTTCCGGAGCGATCAGTGATTTTAACAGGTATGAGTTCAGCCGCCCTCTGCTGCGCGCTCACTGTGAAGAACCACTGAAAGTATACTCACACATCAGCCCCTATCTTGGCGGCCCCAAAAACATAAAAAACACCAACGGTGCAGGCGACGGTGCATTGGCAGCACTTATTCACGATATGGCTGCCAACTACTATCACCGCCAGGTATTACCAACCTCAAGCAAACACAATAAGCCCTGGGTTACCTACTCATCCTTTGCCCAGGTTTGCAAGTACGCCAACCGGGTCAGTTTTGAAGTGCTGGCACAAAGCTCTCCCCGCCTGTCCAGGGCATTGCCGGAACGGGAGATGAGCCTGGAAGACAGTTACTGGGACCAATAAACGTCGATATCATCCCTTTTTAACGATGCCAGGATCAACGGCATCGTTATTCTACCCGGCTGTCAACTGTCAGCTGCTATAGTTGTTCGATCACCTTATGCCAGAGAAACCGCAATGAAGGATTGTGTCGTCTTTTATGGTGCCAGTGTAACCAGTCGGTCAAAAACTCAGGCCCGGGAAATTATTGACCGTGCGATACATATCTGTGAGTTGCTCAAAAACTATGGTTATCATTGCCATGCCGATGTTGTTCTGGATGACAAGCTGCACAGTCGATCAGCAGCGTCCATAACCAATATCCCTGAAAAGTTTCTCAAGCTCAGTACCGAAGAACAGGTCAATAAGCTATACCCTTTTCGTGCGTCTGATCCCAATGAGCTGCATAAAGAGCTGGCCTGCTACTACTGGGGACTGGACAGTTTGAGAAACGCCCGATTCTGCCTCTGGGATTTGACTTACCCCTCCACAGGTGCGGGCTTCGAACTGGCAACCGCTCTGACACTGGGTAAAAAGTGCTTTTGTTTTTCAGAAAACACCCGAATATCATCCACCGTGTGTGGCTATCCGCTGAACTCCCTGACGATTGGCAAATATAGTGACGGGTTTGAGCAACGGTTACTTGAATTCATAAAAGCCAGTGACCGGCATTTCAATATAAACCCCGGGGAGTAGCAGAGAATCCAGGAACACTGTAAAGAATGCTGTGACGCGGTTAAAATAAAAAATCATTTAACAGTACAGTGCCGCCATGGATATCAGCCATTTAAGAGAAGAGTACACTCAGGCCGGGCTCAGTCGGGACAACCTGAAAACCAGCCCCTTTGACCAGTTTGAGCTCTGGTTCAAGCAGGCTCAGCACGCTCAGCTGGCCGAACCCAATGCCATGAGCCTTGCCACCGTTTCCGCATCAGGCATGCCATCCCTGAGAACGGTACTCCTCAAGTATTTCGACCAGTCCGGCTTTGTCTTTTTCACCAACTACAGCAGTAATAAAGCCAGGGATATTACCAGCAATCCCCACGTTGCCATTATGTTTCCCTGGGTAGCCCTTGAACGACAGGTGGTCATCCAGGGCAAGGCAGAAAAAATTTCCACGGCTGAATCACTGCGTTACTTTACCAGCCGCCCTCATGGCAGTCAGCTCGGTGCCTGGGTATCACAGCAAAGCTCGGTCATTACCGGACGTAAGGTTCTGGAATTGAAACTGGAAGAGATGAAACGCAAATTCAGGGAAGGAAAAGTGCCTCTGCCCGATTTCTGGGGTGGCTATCGCGTCGTGCCTGAGAATATGGAATTCTGGCAAGGTCGCCCAAACCGCCTGCACGATCGCTTTCAATACACCCGGTTGTCCGCAGAGAAGGGCTGTGACTGGCAAGTCGACCGCCTTTCTCCCTAAACCTCCGTCAGTATTTTATGGGCACGTTATGAGTAAAGAAACCGCTGCACGAATCGCCGTAAGGGATGCGCTTATTCAACTGGTTGAACTGAATCGCTTATTCCGGGAAGCCATTGAATCAGACCATGGCTTACCCATCTGGACCATGGAGACGGAGTCCGAATCCACAAACCAGCGTGCTCTGGCAGCGGGTATTGCCACCCGACTGACCTATATCGAAGAGCAGAACAAGCAGGAGACCGCCCGCTTAACCGGACTGGTCGGCGTTTCTGAGCAGACCTTACAACTGGGCGAAGAACTGAACCTCTGTCGTGATCAGTTTAAAACGGCGATTGCCGACTTTCGCAAGCTGTTTGGCGACAGCATCGAGGCCATTGAACAGGCATCCGATGATTTGCGGGATGGTTTACTGGGAGGGCTGCAGGTCAAACACCTGCACTTTGTGCAATGTTACCGGCAACTCAAGCTCTTTCCAGAGGCCCCGAGGCGGGTTGGTTTCAGTTGGGCTGCAAGTCACAGTGGCACGGTCAGGCTGACCGCCGAAGAAGCGATTGTCCATTTCAGAAAGAAATACATAGCCTCCGTCGCCGTTAATGAAGACATTGGCCTACTGGAAAAAATGCCCGCCAAAGAAGTGGTGGTGATCAAGCGTATACTGGCTCCCCACCTGAGGGCTAATATTACCTGGTCAAAGGATATTCAGGCGCTCAGGCAGGCGGATCCGGCACTGAAAAAACAGTATCCGGCACAGATTAACTCGCCCCTCCCCCTGTTCATTCAGCTGAAGCCGGGAGAGCCGTTACCGGAGTTTAACCGGATTCGCCCCTATGACCCCTCTGCCAGACAGGAAAGACTCCAACGCAGTGATGCCCGTCTGGTTAAAATTAACGACAATCCTCATTCAAGAATTTACCGTTATGCTTAGGAGCCTGTCGGACTTAAGACTGTCCTACTGCGGTTGCGATAAATTGGTCTAAAAATTCCTGCTTCTTCGTCAAATAGCCCCGCTATTCTCCTCAGAAGCAGAAATTTTTATCCTCAATTTCTCGCAATCCTCGCTACGGGGTCGCCTAGACGGACGCTTAAGTCCGACAGGCTCCTAGCCATCTTGTTCCCTGAGATAAGCTTCCAGGTCCGTATAACCGCCAACGTACTCCTGACCATGAAAAATCTGGGGTACCGTTTCCACTTCCTTGCCGACGGTCTTGGACAGGTCAGCCTTACTGATCCCCTCTTCGTAGATATCAACGTATTTGAAAGGCAAACCTTTCATCTCCAGCAGCTGCTTGGCTCGTACACAGAATCCACAGCCAGGACGCCCAAACACAGTAAACCGATCCATTATTTATGCTCCATCAGGTTCATAGGAAAGCACCCAGTTGGTGCAGATAAGTATTGAAGCAGGCACTAAAAATGCTATTCGGCTGATAAATGCAGCCTGCTGTGCACAGAAATTACCTCTCTCAGACGTTTCCGGGCCTGCTTTTCTCCGGAAAAATTGCAGGCTGCAACCACCTGATGCCAGGGTTGATTCTGGATCACTCGAGTGACCAGCAGCCTTGCATCCGCAGCATCTATATCACCCGTACCAAGTATTCGAAAGGTCACTCTTTTGATGACATCAATGCAATTCTCATATTGTCTCTGCCCCTCTGTAAAGGAAACCAGCTCACGCTGATTATCGCCGGACAAAGCATATTCATCACTGCCCCTGATTATCAGTGCCATCATGGCAAAGATGGTGGCAACCACCTCAAAATCAAGCCCTTTAAGTTCATCCATCAATAACCACCGCAGCTGAGCCAGGCATTTCTTATGGGCCTGATCAACCAGGCGTTGCGCTGTGCGCGATAATGGCTTGAGCATCATGGCAGAATGGGTACCACTGGCGGCGTCTCTGGACAAACCAACCCGCACGGGCACATAGCAAGAGTCGCCCCAGAACTTCAGAAGGTCATCGGTGGCACCAAACAGGGTGCCCAGGTAATCAATATGCTTGTTTGCAGCATCCTGTTGGAGTTTATCCAGCAGCATTTTGCCCAGCCCTGTTCTCTGGCAATCAGGATGAACCGCTATTCTGATGACCCGGAGTCCTTTCAGGAAGATAGCTTCCGGTAAGCCCAGGTGATTACTCAGCGATTGCGGCAGCAAATGCCCGCGAACCCTGCGCCTGCCCAGCCAGATATCATCGGCCAGTGCCGGGTCAATCCCCCCTTCTCTGGCTGCCAGAAGCACGGCGATCAACCGTTGCCGTCGATCAAAAAGACCGTAGACCTCCATGTTCCCACCATCCAGCAGATGGCGAAGGTCAAATGGCCGGGTCTGATAATGAGCGAGAACCAGCAAACCAAACAGCTGAGTTAACAAGTCTTCATTGAGCAGTAATTCTTCAGATGATATTTGCCTGAAAGTGCACTGCTGCGAATGGATACTGTCCGGCTTATCAATGGCAGCGGGCACTGCATTGAGCAGCAGCGCCCTGAAGACAAACTCTTCCAGGGGATCATCCAGCTGCCAGCGAATCGGCTCGGCCATTCTCAGCTCGTGCCACTGTGGTGTTTTGCTATCCAGAACTTTCCTGAAGCGTATGGCAAAACCCCGTCCGGTTCCTTCGTAACCGTGAATGGTTGTAGCATAGACAATCCGACTGTAGTGAGTCAGCATTTTTTCCAGCAAGGGCGTGGGAATGGCAGCGGCCTCATCAACCAGCAATAACTGGGTTGCGGGCAGTGTCTGAACCAGATCGTCCGGAGGGATAAACTGAAGTCTGCCTGAAAGACCGGCATGAGCCTCACCCAGCACTTTCCCGGCATGGTGAAAGAATACCTCTGCGGTACCTCTTGAGGGTGCGGTTATGATTATCTGCTCAACACCTTCCAGCAACAACTGTGCTGCTGCGATGCCCAGAGATGCACTTTTTCCTCTGCCCCGATCGGCCGTCAGAACCAGCGGGCGACGACGGTGCCCACGAAACACCTTGTGTATTCCCCGGACCGCCCGCATTTGTGAACGGGTTTTACAGGGGGCGGTGACCCTCTCGTCCATGTCACCCGGTGTTTTTTTATCAGGATTATTTTCAGCCTCCTGAATCCGTAATCCCCCACCCTGAGTCAAGAGAGATAACTGATTGGAGGCTTTAATCATTTGCGACAAGCGCTGCAAATATCGTCCGGAGATATCCTCAAATTGTTGAGGGTAAACCTGCATCCGGCGATGTTCAGGGTCGTGGAAAAATTGCCATTGGTCCAATGACGGTATTAACAGTACCAGAATACCACCGGCACTTAAGGTTCCACTGATGGCACCAAACGCATCGACATCAAAGCCTGCATGGGCATTAAAAATAATGTTCTGATGCTCCCTGCCTAACCGGGACAGACACTGTTTTGCCGCAATAACTTCTGAATTTGAGGCTGCAAGCTCTGGGAAACCTGCTCCAATCAGAAGAACAGACTCCGCCAGGGCTGGAACCATCTCCACCACTTGACCCTTACACCAGTCCGCATCGCCTGCACATACCAGCAAACGCCGGTGACCGAACAACCTGGCGGCTGATTTTAGTGATAGAACAAGTTCACCAGCGGTAGAAATGGTCTGTTTACTCATGGATATCAGGAAGCCTCAGACCCGGTTTTCACCGACATGCCACCCTCTTTCACAACATACGCTTTGTTGATAATAACGGAGTCAACGGGTACATCACCGTGTGGGCCACGATAACCCGTCTTCACTCTGGCAATACTGTCTACCACATCCATGCCTTTGATGACATGGCCAAAAACGGCATAACCCGGCTTATAAGGCTTACCATTGAGAAATTCATTGTCTTTGAGATTAATGAAAAACTGGGAGGTCGCACTATCAGCGATCTGGGTTCTGGCCATGGCAATAGAGCCACGACTGTTTTCCAGACGCTGATTCAGCAGAGACTCATTTTTGATCGGAGCGCGGGTGGCCCGCTGACTCATATCCGCGGCAAAGCCTCCCCCCTGAATCATGAAGTTATTAATCACCCGGTGGAATACCAGACCATTGTAAAAGCCACTTTCAACATACTCGATAAAGTTGTTGACAGTGACGGGTGCCTCTTCGGGTGCCAACATCAAAACAATATCTCCTTTGCTGGTTTCCAGAACCACCTGAAACGCTTCGATCTTCTTCTCTGCGGCTTCAGCTGACTCTGTCGCTGCACCATACGCCAGGGTAGTCAAAAAAAGCATGGTGCTTCCCAGCAGCCAGTTTCGCATCAAACGCATCTATTCTCTCCAAAGCAGAAAAAGTTAAAACCACTTTATGCAATACAAACGGATAGACAGTAAAGACTCTGAAGGAAGAAAAAAAGCCTATTCAGCATCATAGTATTTTCGACAGAGAAAAAAGCAAAAGAAATGCGCGAGGGCTTGCAAATAGTGTTTTTTAGGGTAATATACCCAGCGCCTGAAGGGGCATTTCACCCTTCTTGTGTCGGAGCGTAGCGCAGCCTGGTAGCGCACCACAATGGGGTTGTGGGGGTCGGAGGTTCAAATCCTCTCGCTCCGACCAGACACTTTTTTACCTCAATTTTCTAACCCTCTTTGAAAACCCATTCCATCGGTTTTCACGATTAGCCAACAAGCAAACTTAAATCAGAAAATCCGGTTTCTACCCTTTCATACCATCAAAGTTCTTCATCAAATAAATCTTCAGGATCAACCTGAAGGATTAAACGAACACCCCCAATCGATCATGCCGCACTTTGAATAAAAGGATTTAACAGACTTGGATTGGTCGTGCTTAATCAATCGAAGAGAGAAGCGGTAGAGTTTGAATAATGCCACTCGTCTAGCAACGAGTGGCATTTGTGCCAGGAAGGGTTTTTATTGCAAGCAATAGCAAATCACTTATCGGAAAGTGCTGCCTTCGGTGTTTCAGAATTTTCGTAAATCAACAGCGGCTCAGAGTCACCATTGATAACCGAAGCATCAATCACCACCTTGGAAATGCTCTTGTCGGAAGGTATTTCATACATTGAGTCAAGCAGTACCGCCTCCAGTATCGAGCGCAAGCCCCGAGCACCGGTTTTGCGCTCCATGGCTTTTTTGGCAACCGCACGCAGAGCTTCCTGTCTGAAATCCACTTCCACCTCTTCCATATCGAAGAGCTTGCTGTACTGCTTGGTCAGTGCATTCTTGGGCTCAACAAGGATGCGCACCAGCGCTTCTTCATCCAGCTCTTCAAGCGTTGCAATAACAGGCAGACGGCCAACAAACTCAGGGATAAGGCCGAATTTCACCAGATCTTCCGGCTCAACTTCTTTAAAGGTTTCACCCAGATCCTTTTTGTCATCCTTACTGCTGACTTGTGCAGAGAAGCCAATACCAGACTTGTCAGTACGACCACGAATCACTTTATCCAAACCGGCGAAAGCACCGCCACAGATAAAGAGAATATTGGAAGTATCAACCTGCAGAAACTCCTGCTGCGGATGCTTGCGCCCACCCTGAGGCGGTACCGATGCAACCGTACCCTCAATCAACTTGAGCAGAGCCTGCTGAACACCCTCACCGGAAACGTCACGGGTAATGGACGGGTTATCAGACTTACGGGAAATCTTGTCAATTTCATCAATGTAGACAATACCCATCTGGGCTTTTTCTACATCGTAATCGCACTTCTGCAGCAGTTTCTGAATGATATTTTCAACGTCTTCACCAACATAACCTGCTTCCGTCAGGGTCGTGGCGTCAGCAATGGTGAATGGTACGTTGAGCATACGCGCCAGCGTTTCAGCAAGCAACGTCTTACCACTTCCGGTGGGACCAATCAGCAGGATATTACTTTTACCCAGCTCGACTTCATCTTTCTTTTTGTCGCCCTTGGCATCGCCAAAACGCAGACGCTTATAGTGGTTGTACACCGCTACGGATAAGACTTTCTTGGCCCGGGGCTGGCCAATTACGTACTCGTCGAGAGTTTCCTTGATCTCGCGAGGGATTGGCAGCTTATCTGAAGACTCTTCGCCACTGCTGTCCTGAATTTCTTCACGGATGATGTCGTTGCATAGATCAACACATTCATCACATATGAATACGGAAGGGCCGGCAATCAGCTTGCGCACTTCATGCTGACTCTTTCCGCAGAAAGAGCAGTACAACAACTTGCTGTCTTCACCCTTGCCGCTTGTTTCGTCGGTCATTCGATTACCCTGTTATACGGACAATGCCTGCCCTGCACTCTCCAGTGAAAATAGACAATGAAAATAGACCTGTCAGTCAAACTGATCAAAGCCCATTTCATGATTCACAATTACATGCCTGATAAGATGCAGGCATCGAGGCATGTTTTCAAGTGCTTGATCCGCTTGATACCAGAATTCATGCCCTGACCATCCGGGACCATGCATGTTTCTGGAAAGCTATTTTGATAGAGTCCTCCATACCAAGAGAACCCATCCAATGAGTTAGTGTTCAACGACTTTGGATAAAAATCAACCTGCATGCGCTATAAATAATGAAAATAGCACACTTTACAGAGGCTATTTTCATTGATTGCGGAGCATATCGCCGGAGATCACAAAAGAGCCATCAGCTCAATCGCCCAGCTTATTTTTTGTCTTTATTGCCGTCTTCACCACGACGATTCATGACCTGGTCGATCAGGCCATACTCAACTGCCTCATCGCCATTCATAAAGTTGTCACGGTCAGTATCACGCTCAATGACTTCAAGAGGCTGGCCGGTATGGTGAGCCAGAACATGGTTCAGCTTACTGCGAATGCTCAGAATCTCACGGGCATGAATTTCGATATCTGACGCCTGGCCCTGGAATCCTCCCAGCGGCTGGTGAATCATTACCCTGGAGTGTGGCAGACAATAACGTTTACCAGCAGCACCACCAGCCAGCAACAAAGCACCCATGCTCGCAGCCTGACCAATACACATGGTGGATACATCCGGCTTGATAAACTGCATGGTGTCATAAATAGACATCCCGGCAGTTACCGATCCACCCGGTGAATTAATGTACAGGTGAATATCCTTGTCCGGATTTTCCGATTCAAGGAACAGCAGCTGAGCAACCACCAGATTTGCCATGTGATCTTCAACCTGGCCCACCAGGAAGATCACTCGCTCTTTAAGGAGGCGGGAATAGATATCGTAAGAGCGCTCACCTCTGGCTGATTGTTCAACAACAATAGGTACCAGTCCTGAGTTGGTGATCGCAACGGCGTGCGGGTCTATCAGATTGGACATATCCTGTCTTAACTCCTTGCCAAGTCGAAGAAAAGCGACTGACCTGTCAGTCATATAAACTGAAAGATTAGTCGCTTGCATACCAGATTAAAACGACCAGAGCCGGTAAAACCTTAGCTGCTTGTCAGGGGAACTGGCCAATCAACCAGCAACTCCCCTCGCTCTTCATAAAATGCTCTTCTACAAGCGGTATCAGGCGGACTCTTCCTGCTCTGCCTCTTCAGTTTCAGCTGCACGCTCAGCAGGCTTGATAGCGTCCTGATAGCTGCATGCCAGTTCTGAAACCTGGGCCGCTTCCAGAATAGTATCTACTACCTGCTCTTCCAGAACAACATACTTGATCTGAGACAGCTGCTCATCGTTGCTGTAGTACCAGTCGATAACCTGCTGAGGCTCCTGGTAAGCGGAAGCCATCTCTTCAATCATGGCACGCACACGCTCATCATCAACCTTGACTTCACGCTGCTTAACCACTTCACCAATCAACAGACCCAGGGCAACACGCTTTTTGGCATCAGCTTCAAACAGCTCTGCTGGCAGCTGCTTTGGATCAAAACCACCTTTCATGCCGCCGAACTGCTGTACCGCCTGTTCGCGCATACGGTCGATTTCCTGAGAAGTCAGGGCAGAAGGCACTTCCACCTCATGAATCTTCAACAGGCCATCCATTACCTGATTCTTGACTTTGTTTTTAACTGCCTGACGCAGTTCACGCTCCATATTTCTGGACACTTCCGTACGGAAACCTTCCAGACCACCTTCGCTTACGCCAAAGCGAGCAAAAAACTCGTCATTCAGTTCAGGCAGTGCGGGTGCAGCCACCTTGTGGACCTTGCAGGCAAACTCAACAGACTGACCTGCCAGATCTTTCGCCTGATAATCTTCAGGGAAAGTCAGGGACAGCACTTTCTCTTCACCGGCAGACACTCCCACCAGGCCATCTTCAAAGCCCGGAATCATGCGGCCAGAGCCCAGCTCCAGAGTTGAGTTCTCTGCGCTGCCACCTTCGAAAGCTTCTCCGTCTTTGGTGCCAACATAGTCAAAGGTAATGCGGTCGCCCAGTTCAGCAGCACGCTCAACGTCAGCAAACGTTGTGCTCTGCTTGCGCAGGGTTTCGATCATTTCGTCTACATCAGACTCCTGAACCTCAGCAATCGGACGCTCAACAACAATGCCGCTGAAATCATTCAGAGCAATTTCAGGGTAGACTTCAAAGGTAGCAACAAAGGTAAATCCTTCGTCGTTATCAGACAGGGCTTCAACAGATGGTGCACCGGCAGGGTTCAGATCCTGCTCCTGAATAGCCTCAATGAAGGAAGACTGCATCATCTCGCCGAGCACTTCCTGTCTGGCACCGGCACCGTAACGACGCTTGACCACTTTCATTGGAACCTTGCCGGGGCGGAAGCCATCCAGACGAACACGTCGGGACAGGTCCTGCAGACGCTTATTCACTTCACCATCAATATCAGCAAACGGGATAGTGATAGTCAGCTTGCGCTCAATACCGGAAGTCATTTCAAGGGAGACTTGCATTTTTGTTCCTCAACACCAAAACCTGTGTAAACAATGGGCCAAAAGGCGAATAGACTAGCAAATGCTTCCGGAAAATGCACAAACACGTTCTGTCACACTGGATCCGGGCAAGGTAAAGGAACACTTTTTATTAAAACATTCCCGTTCCCTACAGGATTTGCACCACTCTCACTTCTCAACGGTAAAAACCAACGAACAAAGCAGACTTTACCTGAAAAGCGTATTTAAAAGACCCAAAACACAGCAGCCCTGGCTCAGCTTTTCCTATCTGCACTATTCATATACGTTTCCCCGAAGCTAAGGACTAGTGGGTCCATACACCCCCCATCAGGGCAGTTTCTTTGGATGAAACATACAAAAACGGGGATAAGCATACTTATCCCCGTTAATGACTGGTGCGGAAGGAGAGACTCGAACTCTCACACCTTGCGGCACTGGAACCTAAATCCAGCGTGTCTACCAATTTCACCACTTCCGCTCACAATGTTTCCACGAAGCACGCAAAACACTGTATTTTTCAGGCCATCCAAAACACCCGGACAACCGTTAACCTGGGGTGGGCGAAGGGGCTCGAACCCTCGACCGCCGGAATCACAATCCGGAGCTCTGCCAACTGAGCTACGCCCACCAGTAACTGACCGAAAGACTATTCAAATTGAACCAAAGAATCAAGCATAAGGCAGGATAAATGGCCATCTGAAAAATGGCGCACCCGGCAGGATTCGAACCTGCGACCATCCGCTTAGAAGGCGGATGCTCTATCCAACTGAGCTACGGGCGCTTAATCATCTTTCTGACTGGTCGGGGTAGAGAGATTCGAACTCCCGACATCCTGCTCCCAAAGCAGGCGCGCTACCAGACTGCGCTATACCCCGAAATTTTCCAGCTACTTTCAGGAAATCCCGAAAAGTTCCGCTGGTCAACGGCGACGAATACTACTCACAAGCATGGCGCTCGTCAATTGCCATATGCATTTTTTGATCCACATAGCAGTTCAGATAATGCAGGAAACTTCTTCGTCTGAATGACCATACCAATCTGTCTGAAAAAAAAACCACCATGCTCACCCTTTATATCGAACAGACTTCATATAGGTTGAACCAGTGGCTTTATCAGCAGGCTGTTGTGTCAACAGAGCCTGAGCACTGTTAAACTAACGGTCATTTTCAATATTCGCCAATCAACCAATATTGTCAGCAACAGGCTTCAGCACATATGACAGCAAAAATTATTGATGGCAAAGCCATTGCCCTGCAACTGACCGACGCCATCGCCGAACAGGTGAAAAAAAGAACTTCACAGGGTCTCAGGGCTCCGGGGCTGGCGGTTATTCTGATTGGTGATGACCCGGCTTCCAAGGTTTATGTCGGCAAGAAAAGACAGGACTGTGAAAGGGTGGGTTTCAAATCCATATCCCACGACCTGCCAGCCTCCACCAGCGAACAGTATCTGCTGGAGTTAATTGACAGCCTCAATGATGATCCGGCCATTGATGGTATTCTTGTACAATTACCCCTGCCTGAACACATCAACTGCGAACTGGTGATTGAACGCATCCGTCCGGATAAAGACGTCGATGGCTTTCATCCTTACAACATTGGCAGGCTGGTTCAGCGCATTCCACTGTTGCGCCCCTGCACACCAAAAGGTGTGATGACACTGCTGGAAAGCACAGGCCAGCCCATTCGTGGCAAGAACGCCGTTATTGTCGGTGCCTCCAATATTGTCGGTCGACCAATGACCATGGAACTGTTACTGGCCGGCTGCACTACAACCACCACGCATCGCTTTACCGAGGACCTGGCCGCTGAAGTAGCCCGGGCAGACATTCTGGTGGTTGGCGCAGGCAAGCCCGGACTGGTTAAAGGTGCCTGGGTAAAGCCCGGTGCCGTGGTGATTGATATTGGCATCAACCGTATGGATGATGGCCGACTGGTGGGTGATGTGGAGTTTGATGTTGCCAGAGAAAGAGCCTCATGGATTACCCCGGTTCCCGGCGGTGTTGGCCCGATGACCGTGGCGACACTCTTGGAAAACACACTGTATGCAGCAGATCATCTGCATTACTGAGCCGAGAAAAGAGCGTTCAAGATTAAGACCGGCAGCTTCACTGCCGGATCCATCTTAGGACTTCAGACTGGCCAGACATTCCAGAAAGATTTCATCTTCCCACTCAGAGCAATCAATAAGGTACATATTACCCGACTCCTCCCACTCATAATCCTGCCCGTTGATTCGAACCTCCAGAATCGGGTGCTCACTGTAAATTAACAGCCTGCCTCCCTGCCTGAGTCGGCTTTCAAGGCGAACACCGCTATCTTTCCAGCACACCACCTGATCAACTATGGCACAGGCTGGCAGAATCTTATCTTCCAGCCCAAGACAGACCAATGACTCTTCAGGATAAAACAGCAGCAGATCTGCCCCATTCTGCCCAAGCCGTATTTCCGGCAGCTCAGAATGGCTGAAACATTGCCGTCGGGTCGGCCAGTATACCAACCATTCACCACTGTCATTTTCCAGGGGTGACGCAGTGATACGCTCAGTAATCGGTTGGTGATCTTCGGCAATATTGAATAAGGCAAGGACTCCCACTGCCCCAATCCGATTGGTCACTTTGAGTAACTTCCCGGAATAGAGAGGGTTTTCAAATAGCTGTTCCCGAGCCACCTTTCCCTGCTGGTCACAGCGAACCACCCGACCATTATTAAACACCAGCTTCATCAGTTGCTCTGCATCAGTCTGCCCAACCGGATCGCTGGTATAAATGGGTCCGCCACTCACCGCCCTGAGCAGCGCATGGGCATCAGAGTCTTCGTGAATGGTCCACCACATATCCCAGTCACCTATAAAAAAGGCATCATGAAACACCGCGTTATAGGCATTCTGCAGTGCATGCTCCTGGAGATTACCGCTTTTCTTTGGGAAAAAATCATCACTATTACGCGCAAGAGCTGATGACGGTCGGTTCCACAGCTGATCGCTGGCCATCCCCATGCAGTTGATCAGTTGTCCGTTAAAATGCAGCCCCGTTGACGCTTCAAGGGCCTGATGCGCTACCCGGGATACTCTTCCGGGAAAATCCCGGTATCTATAGTGGTTGGCAAGATTGCTCTGAACATCGACTTTAATGAAATCAACGCCCTGCCGGGCCAGATAGTCGTGCCAGCCGTGCCAGAAGCGAAATGCATCCCCTTCTGAGGTTGGGGGTAACCTTCTTGATGAATCCAGTTCATCCAAAGGGACAGGAAAGCTGGCTTCGGCATCGATCCCTTCCCACTGCCCGGTCAGAGCATGCCACACCCCCATCCAGGGAATACCGTAGTCATCCTGAAGAGTCTGCTTTAAACCGGTAAGTCCAGCCGGAAACTTCTTCCGATCTTCCTTCCAGGACAACAGCCGACGATCTTTCTCTTCCGACCAGCCATCATCCACCAGCATCCATTTTACCGGAACCCTTTTGGAGTAAAACTCCTGAGCTTTTGCAGCAACAGCCTCCTCAGTCACATCAAGATAACAGGCATCCCAACTGCACCAGCCGAGATAGTTAAACACCTCAGGCAAGGTACGCTGCTCTCTTGGTCTGGAATAGTACGATAGATGGTGACGCCCCAACTGCACATTGTTATTGATCAGTGAAAATGGATCTGTACTGACACCATAAATGGCAATCAGGCCCGAAAAATCTCTAACACCCGACTTTGAAGGACCCGCCACCAACTCAATGCCAGCGACGTCCCCACCCTGAAATTCACAGCGAACCTGCTCATCACATACGGCCAACAGATGGTGATACTCTTCCCCCAGACCGTACAGCAAAGACTGTGTTTTCTCTGGCAGATTGTTAAGGGCGCAATCAAAATGCGGCCGCGTCCACCAACTGTTATAAAGATAATGGGCACACAAACCGGAAATATCACCCAGAGAGGCGATATTGATTCTGACGGCGCAACGGGGATGCCAACTGCGCCCCGGCCAACTAACTCCCTTGCTAATCTCAGCATTCAGAGATAACAACAGCTGTCTTCCTTTGGTCTCCAGAGACAACCTGACAGACAGCCAGTCATCGTGAACAAATATCCCCGACTGCTCTGACCATGGCAGAGCATATTCCTCACCATTATCCAAACGGACATAAACAGTGATCCCCTGACATACTGCTGCCTGGTCATAACACAGATTTACCAGCTGGTCTTTTTCACGAAGAGAATACATAACTGCCTCAACTGCATCTTGGAAAGAACAATGTCATCCTTTGCCTACAGTATTTCTCAAAATCGGATATACGGCAGTGAAAATCTAATAAATTGCTTATCCGTGATATAAAACGACAGCCCGATAAGCTGATTAGCACGGAAATTTTGCAAGATGAAAACCGCTGAAAATGTTACCCACGCAAGGAAAACCAACGGAAAGGTAACACCTTTTACCAACAACACACGCCAAAAATCACAAACAGAGCTTTAGAGCGAAGAGCGCCTAAGTCATTCAACCCTGAACAACTGAAGCACAAACAGCGAAAGTACACTACATCAGGCATGTGGAACAAAGTAGAAAACCACGCCGTCAAAAAAATGGCATGCAGTATGCATACCATTTAGCGTTCCATGTCAGCACCCGGTTTAATGGAATAAGCCCTGCTGCCGACATCTTTTGTCTTCGTTACTTTTGTCAGAATCATCCAGGACTCTTCAATGAACAAACCATCACTCAGTAGCATGGAAGCCTATCTCAGACAGATGGGTATGGTGCCCCTTCCCGAAACCCCTGGCGACCTTGAAAAAGAGTACTACCGACAGATTTACCGGGTGCTGCCCAGAGAGCAGGCTTTATCACTCCCAGTCAGGAAAGCCCGCTCAAAAACCTCTATCAAGAAAAGTAAAGAAAAAGACACCCCTGACAGACAGTAAACCAGACCTACTCAGCGTGAGGGACTTCCAATCGTTCACGCTGTCGCTTATGTCGAAACAGGCCATCCAGCGTAAAAATGACCAGTGCGAGCCATATCAAAGCGAAAGTAGCCATCTGCACCACACCCAGCGGCTCATTATAAATTGTCACACCCACCAGAAATGAAATGGATGGTGCCAGATACTGCATGATTCCCAACACAGTCAACGGCAACTTTTGAGCCGCCATATTGAACAACACCAGAGGTATGGTGGTCACAAACCCGGACAGGGCAAGGAGAAGACTGGTATCCGGATCAGAAAAGCGAAAAGCATGCAAATCATTACCCATCAACCACAGGAAATAGAAAGCGGCGGGAGGCATCAACAGCAATGTCTCAATAGCCAGTCCAGAGGTCGCATCGACATTAATCCTTTTCCGGATCAAGCCATAGAACCCGAAACACAAGGCCAGTACAAAAGCGACCCAGGGCAGTTTACCCAGCAAAAACATCTGAATTGATACCGCCGCTGCTGCTATAAACACCGCCAGCATCTGGTATCGGGTCAGACGTTCCCCCAGAAAACAGTAGCCAAAAAAAACGCTGATCAGCGGGTTGATGTAATAACCGAGGCTGGTTTCCAGAATCCTGTCATTGGTCACTCCCCAGATAAAACAGAGCCAGTTTCCAGCAATAAACAGCGACGACAAAACCAACCACCCCAGTATCCGGGGTGACTTTATTATCTCAAGGATCCTTTTCAGTTTACGGCGAAAAGATAAAAAGCAAACCAGCAAAAGTGATGACCAGAAAACCCGATGAGCAAGCACCTCCAAAGGAGACACCTGTTCAACAATCTTGAAATAGATGGGGATCAGCCCCCACAAAGCAAATGCCCCGACGGCAAACGTCAGGCCAGACTGTACTCCTGCGTCTCTCACAAATCCCCCACATCAGACCCATAGCATCCTCGGGATGCCAGGAAAAATAACAGCCCATTCAGATTTTGCATTGTAGAAACAACGAAACCCTAGATAAAACATTAACTGAAGAAGCCTGAACTCATCCAGGCTCCTGGCGAGACAGATCAGTCAAAAACTATACGATTTTTATTTTTATCCAGCATTCTGCTGCCAACATATTTAACCTTATCCAAATCATCAAAGCTCTGATAAGGGCCATGCTGATCACGATGCTTGACAATTTCCATTGCGATGCGGGGTCCAACCCCGAGAAGTCCTTTGTCCAGCTGCTCCATGTTTGCCTGATTCACATTAACTTTCTGATCACCAGACCGGGCTTTCTGGTCAGCCCCAAAGACAGAGATACTGAAAAAAGATGCACCTAAAAAGACGAGGGTTTTGATATCCATATCAATGACTCCTTAAAATTGATAACTAATCCGCTATTGATAGATTGTCTATAAAACAGCTTTGTTGAATAAACCATCCTTAAGAACATTCAAGGCAATGCCTGGGATAACTGCAAGACAAAAAATCCCGGGCAGATAAGCGGATCAAATTATCACGCAGCCGGAGCAACCCCCAAAACCTGCTCTTTAAAAGGCTTACTGGGTGGTGTCTCACCAATCCACACTCGCAGGAACAGATTGAACAACTCTTTACTGGCAGGAACGATACCTTTCTCATCACCGGCAATTTCAATCCGCAACCCTTTACCCGGAAGGTACTCAAACACAGCCTGTTCACCTTTTTTCATTGAGCCATCAACCAGTGTAAAGATTTTCTCAAGGTCCTCTTTCACCGCTTCCTGCTCATCGGGTGGGCTGTTCAATTGGATGGATTCATAAAAGGCATTGGCTATCCGTCGGGCGCTCATTTTTGACACCAGCATAACAAATGCCATTCGTTGATGCGTGTCAGAGGCATAAATCTCTTCAGGGCTACTGGTCGGCTCTTCCAGATAAAGAGCACCGATATACCCTTTAACCATCAGATACCATGACCTGACTGCCGCACCCTGCAATTTAAGCTCTGGCTTATCACCCTCCGCCGCAATAGTGTCTGGCAGGTCGTACTTATTAATGACAAGTGCATTAACAGGCAATGACAGCAACATAAGCAAGGCAGTTAAAAGAGGAATACGATAAAAAGAGTCATAGTTTTGCATACTACACACCTTATTATTATTGTCAGGAAATACTATCCCACTTAATTGGCAGCTTCCAGCCTACTGAGCTGTAACCACTTCGACATTTCATAGCCTGGCCGCCAGCGCAGCAGGTCAGGCAATCATACTATGCACAGGGTTTAAGCTGCCATGATCTTTACCTGTATTGTCACTCCAGAGGCTGATTGCCGTCATTAAATTGTCACCATTTCATCAGCCATAACTTTCATGAGCAGTGGATAAAACCCTCTCCATTACCACTGGTCAGCAGCCCAATATTCCCGTTACCAATCCTGACTATCTAAACCATACTTAAGTGCACTGACTATTGAAATTACTGGATAAGCCTCAAAATAGACTATCCAGAACACAAGGTTGAAGCACTGAGTAATGGGTTAGCCCAAGCTTCCTTAAAGCCCGCTACACCATACCTTTGCAACAGAATATCAACCAGACTTTCCTGTTAAACCAGCTTTTGCAGACAGACTATGACAGATCAGGATCCAAACAACCCCGAAGTGCTCGATGGGGACGAAGACAGTCAAAAAACCAGTACCGGACTTGTACTTCCACACCAGTCACTACCAGACAAACTCTATCTAATCCCCGTTTCGAACCGCCCTTTCTTTCCTGCACAGGTACAACCGTTAGTATTCAGCAATGAGGAGTGGGGAGAAACACTGCAACGTGTTGGCCAGAGCCCTCATAAAGCGGTTGGTCTCAGCTTTGTTGGCCGAATGCCCGGCATAGACGTTGCGCCGGAAGATTTTCCCCAGGTAGGTTGCGTTGTCAAAATCCATAATATTGTGTCAGACAATGACCAGGTTCAGTTTATTGCCCTGGGAATGCAACGTTTCAGAATACGACAATGGTTACGTCGCCGGCCTCCTTACCTGGTTCAGGTCGACTATATCGATACCCCTGAAGACGACAGTGATGAAGTAAAAGCCTATGCACTGGCACTGATCCAGGCGATCAAAGAGCTTATCCCGCTGAATCCTCTGTACAGCGAGGAGCTGAAAAATTATCTGAACCGCTTCAGTCCCAAAGACCCCTCCCCCCTGGCAGATTTTGCAGCGGCTATTACCACCGCTCCCGGACAGGAGCTGCAGGAAGTACTGGAAACCATCCCTGTTCAACGCAGGATGGAAAAGGTACTGGTGTTGATTCGCAAAGAGCAGGAGGTCGCCCGCCTTCAGAGTGAAATCAATGCGGAAGTTAACCGGAAAATCAGTAATCATCAGCGCGAGTTCTTCTTGAAGGAACAGCTTAAAGTCATTCAAAAAGAGCTGGGCATATCGAAAGATGACCGAACTGCTGAGATTGAACAGTTCGAGCAGAGACTGGCAAAGCTGATCGTCCCTGAAAGTGCCAGGAGCAAAATCGATGATGAGCTGAAAAAGCTGTCTATTCTGGAAACCGGCTCCCCGGAATACGCTGTTTGCAGAAATTATCTCGATTGGGCGACATCTGTCCCTTTTGGCCTGTACTCTGAAGATAACCTCGATCTTCATCACGCAAGAAACGTACTCAGTTCCGACCATGATGGTCTTGAGGATGTTAAAGAGCGCATTGTTGAGTTTCTGGCAGTGGGTGCTTACCGGAAAGAAGTATCCGGCTCCATTATGTTGCTGGTAGGCCCTCCGGGTGTGGGCAAAACCTCTATTGGCAAGTCCGTCGCCAAAGCTCTGGACCGAAAATTTTACCGTTTCAGTTTGGGCGGCATGAGAGATGAAGCTGAGATTAAAGGACATCGTCGTACTTATATTGGAGCGATGCCCGGAAAGCTGATTCAGGCACTGAAGGAAGTAGAAGTCTCCAATCCGGTCATCATGCTTGATGAGATTGATAAAATTGGTGCGTCCTTCCGTGGTGATCCCGCATCGGCACTGCTGGAGGTATTGGATCCTGAGCAGAACAGCGAGTTTCTTGACCACTATCTGGACATGAGAATTGATCTGTCAAAAGTCCTGTTCATTTGCACAGCCAATCAGTTGGATACTATCCCGGGACCACTGCTTGATCGAATGGATGTAATCAGGCTGTCCGGCTATATCACCGAAGAGAAGGTAGCGATTGCCAAGAATCACTTATGGCCCAAACAACTGAACAAAGCAGGACTGAAAAAGAGCCAGCTTAGAATCTCAGATACAACCTTCCGTAAAATTATTGATGGTTATGCCCGGGAAGCAGGGGTTCGTCACTTTGAGAAATTATTGCAAAAAATCATTCGCAAAGTTGTCGTCAAATTCCTGGAAAATGATGAACACAAGCTGACGGTTTCGGCTAAAAATCTGGAAGACTTTCTCGGAGCCCCCTACTTTCGTAAAGAAAAAACCATGGAAGGTCTTGGCATAGTTACCGGTCTTGCCTGGACCGCAATGGGGGGTGCCACACTCCCTGTTGAAGCCTGCCTGATACATCAGCAAAGAGCCGGTTTTAAACTGACTGGCAAGCTGGGTGAGGTGATGAAAGAGTCGGCTGAAATCTCCTACAGCTATACTACCAGTCACGCCAAAAAGCTGGGTATTCAGGAAGACTTTCTGAAAACTGCATTTATACACCTCCATGTTCCGGAAGGTGCCACCCCGAAAGATGGCCCCAGTGCCGGTGTCACCATGACAACCGCTTTAATCTCTCTGGCCAAAGGCATTAAACCCCTGAAAAATCTGGCGATGACCGGAGAGCTGACCCTGACAGGCAAAGTATTGGCTGTGGGCGGTATCAGAGAAAAGGTAATTGCTGCCCGACGGCAGGGAATTATGAACCTGGTTCTTCCGGAAGATAACCGCAGAGACTTTGATGAGCTACCGGATTACATCCGTGAAGGCATCTCTGTGCATTTTGCCAGCCAATACGAGGACGTCTATAGAATTGCATTTCCAGCGGTCAGCAAAAGCAAAGGAAAAAAGTAAGTAGAGCCAACCGTACTCTGCTGTAAATAAAAAACGCCACCCGATCAGGTGGCGCTTTCTTAATCACTCTTACAATAGCAGCGGGATCTAATCCCGTTTGGACACGCTAGTGAGCACTTTTATTGTGGGCCGTGCGGCAAAATTTTTCAAATGATATATAAGACGTAATAAGCATATTAAAGTTTTTTAAAATAGCAGAAAAACAATGAGGAAACAGATACCGGAACGACACAGGGTTGTAGCTCAAGAATTTGCAACCCTGCGAAAGCATAAAAAGGTTCAGAGAACTATATCACCACACATATCATAACCTGGTTGATTCCAGATAACTTTTCACCGTAGTGACAATCGCCTGAGTCTGGCTGTCTATTTCCAGGTTAACTCTATCGCCAACTTCCGCTGTACCAAATGACGTCATTCTTAAGGTTTCCGGAATAAGATGGATACAAAAGCGCCCTCCCTCAACCTTCTCACCAATAGTCAAACTACAGCCATTCAGAGACACATAGCCTTTAGGCAGAATATAGTCTTGCCATTCAGAAGCAAATTGAAAGAATACTGTCACATTGTTTTCTTCCTGCTTAATGTCACAAATCTCAACCGTATCGTGAATATGACCAGAGAGAAGATGCCCGCCAATTTCGTCACCAAAGCGTGCAGCTCTTTCAATATTGACTTTATCACCTTCTCCCAACGCCCCCAGGTTAGTAACCCTCAGGGTCTCTTTCATCACATCGAAAGTGGCACTTTCCCGGTCAAAAGCAGTAACTGTCAAACAGCATCCATTCACTGCAATACTGGCTCCGGTTTCCAAGCCTTCCAGCAATGTGGACGGCAACAGCACAGTAATACGATTCAGTTCGTTGAATTTTTCAATTCGACCAACCGGAAAAAATCCCTTCACAATACCTGTAAACATACACTACCTATCGTCGCCAAACACGTTGGCCTACATCAGAATGTTTTGAGACAGTGAACCAGTCTCTCAAGAGCAACCAGACTGTCTGGCGTATAATTTCGGTGGTTGTGGTTCGCCAGCACCTCGTCCGGTGATTCCAGCACCACACTGGCAACCTCTTCTTCCTGGAGGGTCAAAGGACCATCATAATAACAGCTGTAGACCCTGCCCCAGACCTGACAATCATCATTATGGAAAAAAAAGTGAAAATGCGAAGTGATGGGCACATTCTCGATACCAAGCTCCTCAGCCAGCTCCCGTTCAGCCGCCTGATCGTAGCTTTCCCCTTCGGTAACCACGCCCCCTGTAGCGGGATCAAAGTAGCCCGGATAAATATCCTTATTCAGGGTCCTCTCCTGAACATACAGCTGCCCTGCTGAATTGAAGACAAAAATATAGGTTGCCCTGTGGCAGAGTGCTTCTTCTCGCATCTTCCCCCTGGGAACGGACCCGAGAACAAAATTATGGTCATCAACCACCACCACACTTTCCACAGACGCTTCCACCTCTTGCTGGCCAGGCATCGAGATCTCCTGTTATCTGTCATTCATTTATTATTGTGGCAACATCTTATATCAAGCTATTGGTAATCGAAAACAGAAAATACCAGTCAACATTCAACAAAAAGGCAAAGGCGTTTGTGACATCTCTGCCAATTTGTCAGAGCGGCATCATTCCGTCAAGACTGATCATAAGCGACCAAAACCGGTATAATTTGCTTATTGCAATAGGAATTTTAATTTTCCCAATCAGTAAAAACGGTAATTTTCACTCGATTTCAACCCACAGGATCCGATAGTTAGTTAAATATAATTTTGTCCTGACCAGCACCCATTACTGCCATAACCACCGAAACCGTGCTGTCAGACACCGAACACCATCCTTTAAGGGGGCATAATGAGTAAACCTAATGTAGTCTCCGCCATTGTTAACCCGGTTGGCTCCATGCGAGTACTGTCCAGCCGGGAAGTCAATATTCTTCAGGATAATACCAAAGCTGGCCTGCATCGCCTGTTCCGCCAGTGCGCCCTGGCTGTGTTAAGTGATGAGATGGAAGGTGACAGCGCAGAAGAGCTGTTACAAACCTACTCCGAATTTGATATCCGCATTGTTCAGGAACACCGTGGACTGAAACTAGAACTGATCAATGCACCGGCGTCTGCATTTGTTGATAAAAAACTGATCCGGGGTGTCAGGGAAAACCTGTTTTCCGTACTCAGGGATATTCTCTATGTTTCGTCCCTGATCACCAGCGACAAGCGTTTCGATCACGGAAGTTCATCCGACATCACACACCTGGTGTTTGAGGTGCTCAGAAATGCCAACGCCTTTATCACCAAACAGACGCCCAATATCGTGGTCTGCTGGGGTGGACACTCCATTGGCCGTGATGAATATGAATACACGAAACTGGTCGGTTATCAACTGGGCCTCAGAAGAATGAATATCTGCACCGGCTGCGGTCCCGGTGCGATGAAGGGGCCGATGAAAGGTGCCTACATTGGCCATGCCAAGCAGCGGATCAGTCATGGTCGTTTTATTGGGCTGACCGAGCCTGGCATTATTGCTGCCGAGTCTCCTAACCCGATTGTCAATGAGCTGGTTATCCTGCCCGATATCGAAAAACGTCTGGAAGCCTTTGTCCGTCTGGGGCATGGCATCATTGTATTTCCGGGTGGACCGGGAACCTGTGAAGAGATTCTTTACCTGATCGGTATTCTCCTGCACCCGGACAATAAAGACATTCCCCTGACCATGATCCTGACAGGGCCCGCCGGGTCAGAAGCTTACTTTGAACAGATTGACAACTTCATTGGCAATACACTGGGCAAAGAGGCGCAGGAAAAGTACCAGATCATCGTCAATGATCCAGCCAGGGTTGCCACAATCATGGCCCGTGGCCTGGAAAAAGTAACCCGCTTCCGTCGTCGACTTGGGGATGCCTACTACTTTAACTGGCTGCTAAAGATTGACCAGGAGTTCCAGCAGCCTTTCGAGCCCACCCATGAAAACATGGCCAGCCAGGAACTGCACAGCAATCTCCCGGCCCACCAGCTGGCAGCCAACCTCCGTCGTGTTATGTCGGGCATTGTTGCCGGGAATATCAAGGAAGACGGTGTTAACCTGATCCGTGAGCATGGCCCTTATAAGCTCAGTGGTGAACCGGGCCTGATGAAACAGATGGACACCCTTCTGCAATCGTTTGTTGATCAGCACCGGATGAAACTGCCCGGAAGCCACTACCAACCCTGCTACGAAATCATTGAATCCTGACTTTTTGTCAATTCCACCTGAAGAGGCCGCTTCGGCTTCTTCAGACGCTGCCTGCGTAAATCACAAATACCGAAACAGCCATTCACAGAAAAAATAGTGGCTATTACGGTCTTTACTTAACTTGACAGGCACCTTTCGCTATACTGCCCGCGCCACCAGTGCTACTGGTAAAGATTTCCTTGGAACGTCTGACGGACCCTCAAGATCATAAAGGTTTGTCGAAGGATCGCCCAAGAGCCTGCCACAGATGATGAGGGTAGAACTCGTGTTAGAAGCCTACAGAAAACACGTCGAAGAACGTGCCCAAGAAGGTGTCCCACCAAAGCCGCTGAATGCAGAACAGGTGTCAGGCCTGATTGAACTGCTGAAAAATCCACCAGCCGGTGAAGAACAATATATTCTGGACCTCCTTGAAAATCGTATTCCTCCCGGTGTTGATGAAGCCGCCTATGTAAAAGCCGGATTCCTCTCCGCCCTCGTCAAGGGCGAAGCTGAATCCCCACTGGTTGACAGCAAGAAAGCCGTTGAGCTGCTGGGCATGATGCTGGGTGGTTACAATATCGAAACGCTGATAGCCCTTCTGGACAGCACCGAGCTGGGTGAACTTGCCGCTGAACAGCTGAAAAAAACCCTGCTGGTGTTCGACTCTTTCCACGATGTGGAAGAAAAAGCCAAAGATGGCAATGCCAATGCCCAGGCCGTTCTGAAATCCTGGGCTGAAGCAGAATGGTTCACCGGGCGTGATGCCGTGCCTGAAAGCATCAGGGTCGCGGTATTCAAGGTGACCGGTGAAACCAATACGGACGATCTGTCCCCTGCCCCTGATGCCTGGTCTCGCCCGGATATTCCTCTGCACGCTCGTGCTGCGTATAAGATGACCCGAGATGGTCTTGAGCCTGAAGAACATGGCGTTACCGGCCCGCTTGAGCAAATTGAAGCCATCAAGAGCAAAGGCCTGCCGGTTGCTTTCGTGGGTGACGTTGTCGGTACCGGCTCTTCCCGTAAGTCTGCCACCAACTCGGTGCTCTGGTTCTTTGGTGATGATATCCCCGGTGTGCCCAACAAGCGTGCTGGCGGTATCTGTATAGGCAGCAAGGTAGCCCCTATTTTCTTCAACACCATGGAAGATGCCGGTGCCCTGGTGTTTGAAGCCCCGGTGGATCAGTTAAACATGGGTGATGTTATCGAAATTCGCCCATACGATGGCAAGATCCTCTCTGAGTCCGGGGAAGTTCTGTCTGAGTTCACCTTCAAATCCGACGTTATTCTTGACGAAGTACAGGCCGGCGGCCGTATCAACCTGATCATTGGCCGTGGACTGACTGACAAGGCCCGTGAGGCGCTGGATCTGGGTCATTCCGACATATTCCGCCGCCCGCAGCCCCCTAAAGAATCAACCCATGGTTTCACGCTGGCCCAGAAAATGGTCGGCAAAGCCTGCGGTGTGCCCGGCGTCCGTCCTGGTCAGTACTGTGAGCCCAAAATGACCACTGTCGGTTCTCAGGACACCACCGGACCAATGACCCGTGATGAATTGAAAGATCTGGCCTGTCTGGGCTTCTCTTCTGACCTGGTTATGCAGTCTTTCTGTCACACTGCCGCCTATCCAAAGCCAGTAGATGTGGAAACTCACCACACGCTGCCGGACTTCATCATGAACCGAGGCGGTGTCGCCCTGCGTCCCGGTGACGGCATCATCCATAGCTGGCTGAACCGCATGCTGTTGCCAGATACCGTGGGTACCGGTGGCGACTCCCACACCCGTTTCCCGCTGGGCATCTCTTTCCCTGCGGGCTCAGGCCTTGTGGCATTTGCTGCGGCAACCGGTGTTATGCCATTGGATATGCCAGAGTCTGTTCTGGTTCGCTTCAAAGGTGAAATGCAGCCGGGCATTACTCTCCGTGATCTGGTACACGCCATTCCACTCTACGGCATCAAGCAAGGCCTGCTGACCGTCGAGAAGAAAGGTAAAAAGAATGCCTTCTCCGGCCGCGTACTGGAAATTGAAGGCCTGGAAAACCTCACCGTTGAACAGGCCTTTGAGCTCTCCGATGCTTCTGCTGAGCGCTCTGCTGCCGGCTGTACCATCACCCTGTCTGAAGAGTCCATCACTGAATATCTGAAGTCCAACATCACCATGCTGCGCTGGATGATCAGTGAAGGTTATGGCGATGCCCGCACTCTGGAACGTCGTGCCCGTAAGATGGAAGAGTGGCTGGCCAACCCAACCATGATGCGTGCGGATGCCGATGCGGAATACGCTGAGGTGATCGAAATCGATCTGGCAGACATCAAGGAGCCCATTCTCTGTGCGCCAAACGACCCGGACGATGCCCGTACACTGTCGGATGTTGCCGGTGACAAGGTCGATGAAGTGTTCCTGGGCTCCTGCATGACCAATATCGGCCACTTCCGTGCGGCCGGAAAACTGCTGGAACAGAACCATGATCCACTGAAGACCCGCTTCTGGATGTCGCCTCCCACCAAAATGGACAAGGCTCAGCTGGAAGAAGAAGGCTATTACAACATCTACAACGACAACGGTGTACGGACCGAAATCCCCGGCTGTTCACTCTGCATGGGTAACCAGGCACGTGTAGAGCCAGGCGCAACCGTACTTTCTACCTCTACCCGTAACTTCCCCAACCGTCTGGGGGATGGCGCTAATGTATACCTCTGTTCTGCTGAGCTGGCATCTGTCGGTGCCATTCTTGGCAAAATACCAACCGTGGCAGAGTATATGGCATACGCCAGCAACCTGGATGCCATGGCGGGTGACGTCTATCGCTACCTCAACTTTGACCAGGTAGAGTCTTATCAGAAGGCTGCTGACGATATCATCGCTAAAGCCAGCTGATACCCAGCTGATACATTGCTGCGTTAATCGACGAAAAAGCCCCTGTTATCAGGGGCTTTTTATTTTTATCATAGTTATTTAGATACCAGATGAGTGATGGCCTGCAATATGGACACGGCAACACCAGAATCCCATTTCACACCAGAACTGATCGCGTGGATAAAAGACAACATCCCGCTACTGAATAATATGGAAGTCAGTTTTGATCAGTTCAAGGATGGAGAATTAGTAATCAGCTGCCCACTGGCACCCAATATCAACGATAAAGGAACCGCTTTTGGTGGTAGTATTGCCGCGCTGGCCACCATCTGTGGCTGGCTGTTTACCACCCTTCACGCCAGAACACATGTAAAGGACTGCGCTGCCGTTATTGCCGATTCCCAACTGACCTACCATGCTCCCGGCAAAGGCCGCATATCAGCCCATTGCAGTGCCGTGGTTCCCGACAGGTTTTTTGATCGTTTGAATGAGCGCCGCAATGCCAAACTGGAATTAACGGTTGAATTATATTCAACGGAAAAAGAAGAACAGTCATCCATAAACATCGCAACCTACAAAGGCATTTATGTGGCGATGCCTGAGTAACTTACAGTTGCTTGATCATCTTGCTCAACTGATCAAGCAACGGTTTATCCAATTTCACCCGTCCCGAGTAGGCCGACTGAATATAGAGATCCACAATCGATAATAGTTGCGCACCCAACGCGTCATTTTCAGCGTTTACTCGCAATGCGAAATCTTTAGGCCCTTCCCCTGTCTGGCGTTCAAAACCCCTGGCAACCAGCTTGCGTTCCAGTCGTAACCAGAGCTTTTGATAAGGATTGAGCGCAGGCCTTTGAAAGAGAGCAAAGACCCCAAAAAGCAGCAGAAACAGCGCTAATAATGCACCGAGCACACCGACCTGCTGCCAGTAAAAAGACGAAGTACCAAACAACTCCTTCATAAAAGACTGCTGCTTTTCCTGCTGGTACTGCACCACAGACTTCTGCCAGCGGTACTCAAGTCGCTCCCAACCCTGTCGAACCGACTTGAAAAAGCCGGTTTGACCCAAACGATAAGCCAGAGGAATCTGCCCCTGCAACAATCCACCCTGATCAATCATGTCATCAATGCCAAGCTCAATACGTTCCGGTGCTACCGCTGCGGTGGGGTCAAATCGAATCCACCCCTGCCCTTCAACCCAAATCTCCGCCCAGGCGTGGGCATCTCGCTGAAGTACTCTGACCACCTTTTCTTCGGGTAAGTACTCCCCTCCGAGATAACCGGTCACGATGCGTGCTGGTATCCCCACCGAGCGCATCATAAACACAAAGCTGCTGGCATAGTGCTCGCAAAACCCTCTGCGATGGACAAACAGGAATTGATCGACCTCATTCTGCTCCATCAACGGTGGCGACAGTGTGTAGTAAAAAGGCTCCTGATTGAAATAGTCCATTACCCGTCGTCCCATGGTAACCGGATCCCGGCCAGACTGGGCAAACAACTGTTGCGCCAACATACGACTCTGGGCGTTACCATTGTCAGGCAAAGACTTATTAAGAGCCAGTAACCAGGAAGGCATAGTCATCGTCTTCGCAACCACGCTCTGTTGCGCAGGCTGATACAAGCGTCGTTCAAAAACAGGCTTATCTGCTTCCAGTCGTAAGGTTCTCAAAACTGTTGTTTCCGGAACCGCTACTGCAGCCATCCCGAGAACGGGAAGCCACTGTCGACCATTGGGCTCCAATAACACCTCATAGTTATACTGCCCTGGCTGAACCTGCCACCAGCCATCATTCACTGGCAATCTACCCCGCCAGTCTCGCTCATCATCGATTTCTCCCGGGAACTGATTTAATAAACGTATCAGGTCACTTTGCCACCACCGCTCACCATCGTACTGATCAAGAACCAGCGTTCTCCAATAACGTTCCCCGGCCGGTGGTACAGAACCCGTAAACTGAGCCCGAAAAGCCAACTCATAAGACTGGCTGAGTCTTGCCACATCACCTGGCTGCATCGCGTCAGACAGCCCGGTTTTAGCTTCTCCTTCAGGCCAGGGCACTGCCCATAATGGACCAAGACGGGGAACAAAAATAAACAGAGCCAACGTTAAAGGCAGGGCTTGCAGCAGAATAAGGCCGGAAAAACGAAGACTGCCTTTTATGGAGAAACTGGCGGAAGCACTGGATGTTGGCAAATACATCGCATGAATCGCTGCGACTAACACACCCAGGCACAATAACTGGTATAGCGCCTGCATCAGGGACTGGGAATAAATCACCCCGGCCCCCACCACAAAAAAGCCGATATAGGCGATCACCAACGCATCTCTGCGGATCTTCATCTCCAGCATTTTCAACGCGTAACCCGTCACCAGGAAGGTCACAGCCAATTCCAGTGAAAACTGCCAACCCGAGGACGTAATGATGATGACCAGGGAAAGGGCAACCAAAAGACGTCTTAACAGATCTGATGGCCAGGAGCCCCTGCCAAACCAGATCAGTGCACGCCACATCAGGGTAAGCACCAGTAGAGGAAGCACCGCAATGGGCAGGACCTCAAGCACCGGCAATGCCACCATAACCTGTGCCACCAGAAGCCAGAGCGTGGCATAACGGGAAACAGCCGGGCTATCCATTTATTCCTCCAGCCATACCCTGATCCAGCTCATACAACGCCAGCATCTCCAGGCACTGCTTTAAATGTACCTCACCGGTTGATGGTGCCAGTTGCTGCCCTGCCAGTGCCAGACCATAGGCATATTGTTGCTTATCACACTGCAAACACCAGGCGGTCAGAACCGAAAGCTTTTGCTCAAGATCTCCTTCCGGCACCTGATCCAGGGAAAACCAGAGTTCACGGCCTGATGGCTGATCAAACTGCTTGGTCAACAGCTCTTCTGTTCGGGCATAGCCTTTCCAGAAGACATGGGAAGGGGTATCTGTCTGCTGATAAGTTCTGAATCCGGCAAACTCTTCAGAACCTGATGTCGTCAATGACCGCTCACCATCGTCTGTGGTCTCATTCTCCGGTAACGGGTATCGATCATCCGGAGCCGGATAAACCAGCGAGTGAAAATCCAGACGAACCCAGCTCCATGCCCGACATAATTCCAAAGGGTAAATACTTTCTATACGCAGTCGCCCGGGCCGGAACCATCCCCGCAATCCAGCCTGAGCAAGCAAGCCCTGCTCACGATCGCTGTCAAAACTCACGACAACGGATTCGGTATCGGGCCAGCCAATAGCAATAGAATAACGCGGCCGCCGTTCACTGAGACATTCTATCGAAACCGGTATCCGCTCACCGGCAAATCCGGCTTCTGCCCTCTTGGCCACCAGGGTAATGCCGGCCAGATTACGCCACGTATGAATAATGGCTAATAAAAACAGGCTCAGCATAAAGAAGCAGAGACCATAAGCCAGTGAATTACGGTAATTAACCGCCACCAGAAAAATCACCAGCACCAGGGAAAGCCAGAAAAATCCCGAGCCTGTCGGTACAATATAAATACGACGCTGGTTAAGCTGAATTCGAGTTGCTCTGGGTGTGCGCTGATCAGCCCACTGCTGAAAACGCTGGTTCAGCCGACGCCGGGATGCAGTAACAAGTGAGTCTTTCATTGATGAACCACTCAAGCCATGGCATTAATACGGGCAAGGAGTTCACCGGGCGATATACCCTGTTTCTGCATGGTCAGCCGGTGCGTGGCAACCGGGACAAACACGGCCTGAATATCTTCCGGAATCAGGTAGTCCCTGCCGTCTATATAGGCCCAGGCCCTGGCTGCCTGTAACAATGCCAAACCCGCCCTTGGGGATAAACCAACGGCAAAATAACCCTCTTCACGGGTGGCCTTCAGTAATCGCAGCACATAATCCAGCAAGAGATCACTGGCGTGGACGTTATCGACTTCCTGCTGCATCAACAGAAACGCCTCTGGTGTCACTGACTGCCCCAGCTGGCTGACCAGAAATCGCCCGGCCTCACCCCGGAGAATGGCTTTTTCTGAGTCGGTATCCGGGTATCCCATGGGAATACACATCAAAAAGCGGTCCATCTGCGATTCTGGCAGTGGAAATGTTCCCTGTTGTGTCAACGGATTCTGGGTGGCAATCACCACAAACGGCTCAGGCAGCGATCTGCCCTGCCCTTCTATGGTCACCTGTCGTTCTTCCATGGCTTCCAGAAGTGCACTCTGGGTTCGCGGTGAAGCGCGGTTAATTTCATCCGCCAGCAGCAGCTGGGAAAACACAGGACCCGGCTTGAACTGGAATTCAGATGATGCCCGATCAAAAATGGAAACGCCCAGAATATCGGCCGGCAACAGGTCACTGGTAAACTGGATTCGTTGATATTCCAACCCCAGCAATCGGGCGAGTGACAGTGCCAGTGCTGTTTTCCCCATACCAGGCAGATCTTCGATTAACAGATGGCCCCGGGCTAACATACAGCACAATGCCAACCGAAGTTCCCGGTCTTTACCCCGAATAACACCAGACAGCGCGTCCAGAGAGTTCTGCAGCGTTGAGTTCATAAATCATGATTCCAGCTTTGTTCTTATTAAAAGCGCCATCCCCGGGCAGCACTGGGCTTACAACAACTGCCTGAGTCCCTTTTCCAGATCGGCTTTCAGGTCATCAATATTCTCAAGACCAACGGCAATACGAACCAGACTTTCTGTAATGCCTGACTTTATTTTGTCTTCATCGGATAAACGACAATGTGTTGTTGTTGCCGGATGGGTGATGGTGGTCCGGGTATCCCCCAAATTGGCAGTACGGGACATAATCTGAACACTGTCAATCACTTTCCAGGCGGACTCCCGACCACCGCTCACTTCAAAGGCCAACACGCCACCAAAACCCTGCTGCTGTTTTTTCGCCAGCTCATGGCCCGGATGGGAGTTCAACCCGGAATAATGAACGCGTTCCACAGCCGGATGCTGACTAAGCCAGAGTGCCAATTCCGAAGCGTTTCGACAGTGCGCGTCCATACGCACAGAGAGCGTCTCCAACCCTTTATAAAACACCCAGGCATTGAACGGACTCATGGTTGCACCCGCAGACCGCTGCCATAAGTGGACTTCATCCACGAGCTGTTTTCTGCCAACCACCATGCCTCCAAGGCAACGTCCCTGACCATCAATGTATTTTGTGGCCGAATGCACCACCAGATCCGCACCAAAAGAGAGTGGACGTTGCAGGGCCGGAGTACAGAAGCAGTTATCCACCATAAGCAAGGCGTCGTGACTGTGAGCAATATCCGCCAGCCGTTCAAGATCAGCCACATCACTCAATGGATTAGAAGGGGTTTCCAGAAATAGAAGACGGGTTTGTGGTGTCATCGCCTCTTGCCACCGTTGATAGTCCACCAGATCAACAAATGTGGTTTGCACACCGAACTTAGCAAAATACCGGGCAAAGACAGTGAATGTTGTGCCAAATACATTGCGGGAACAAACGACATGATCACCACTTTTCAGCAGCGACATACAGGTGCCAAGGATAGCGGCCATACCAGAAGCCGTGGCACAGGCGGTAATGTCGTCTTTAATCTCACTGCCTTCCAGCACCGCCATGCGCGCTTCCAGCATCTGGACTGAAGGGTTGGTATAACGGGAATAGACGTTACCCGGTTCATCCCCGGCAAAAACTGCCTGAGCATGGGCAGCACTGTCATAAACAAAACTTGAACTCAGATAAATGGCTTCACTGTGCTCACGCTGATCACTGCGAAACGAACCTGCCCGGATGGACTGAGTTGCAAATGCCAAAGTCTCAGTCAAATCATGATCATTCATGGAACTTCCTGAATTACCGCGTATTTTTTTTGTAATTTATACCTATGCCAGTCCGTTAACATACCAGAACACAGAACAAATCCACAGCCTGCTTTGAGCAAATTTCCGTTATCATTGTCAAACGAAAATACTCACCGCTGGAATCAACCGATAATATGGCACCAACACTGCTTCTAATTGATGCTCTGAACCTGATACGTCGCATCCATGCGGCCATTCCCTTAAGGGAGCCCCAGGCCGATGACAACCAACAGGTGGATGGGGCATTATCTGCAACACTGGCATCCGTGCAAAGAGCCATCAAAGAGTGTAACCCAAGCCATATTCTGATGGTCTTTGATGGCGACCCTCCTACCTGGCGACACCAGCTTCTGCCAGGATATAAAGCACAGCGCAAGCCGATGCCGATAGTCTTACGACAGAGACTGGTTGAATTCAATAATGCTTTCCGCGAGATGGGATTAATGACATTTCGTCGTAACGGCATAGAAGCTGACGACGTGATTGGTGCCATTACCCACAAGGCCATTGCCGTCAATGTCAAAACGGTGATTCTGTCAACGGATAAGACATACCGGCAGCTGTTGCATTCGCCCCTGGTCATACAGCGGGATCATTTCCAGAAAGTGAATTTTGACAGTGCCTCTGTGTGCACAGAGTATGGAATGCCCCCTGAAAAGTTACTGGACTACTGGGGTATGGCGGGTGTTGGCGATGTTCCCGGTGTTGAAGGCGTAGGAAAGAAAGGCGCGACTGAGCTACTTAACCGGTTTGGCAGTTTGCATGGGATATTCGAGCCTGAAGTGGCACATGGGGAAAAGGTGAAAGGTGCGCTGAAAAAGGTACTGGAGCAAAGAGAACAAGCCGAGTTATCGGTACGTTTGGCAACGTTACAGCATGATGTGGAGTTGGGGTTGAGCTTAAAAGACCTTCGATACCAGGAGATAACTCAGGGTTAGGCGACCACACCGGGTCCCGACGCTGTCACGAAGCCCGAAAACACGAAATTTGAGAGACGAAGGGTTACCGGCAGTAACCGGTCATAATATCGCTTCTACATGAACTTTTTACCGATCTACAAGTCTGCTGATCTATAGCATGTCGCATCTACCAAAGTTTAAAGTCAGGAGTGTTATTATGGATCGAGCAGGTTCATGCATTGAGCTTCGGAGTTATCGACAGGCTCCACAAAACAATTCTGAATCGGTTGTGAGGCAGGATGATCGAAGTTGTGGGACCAGGGCGTTTAAATGGATTGTCCGTCACCCTTTTCTGACAGCAGTTGCAACCATAGGGCTGCTTGGGGCTGCGTCTGCTGGCATTTATGGCTTAACGCTGTTGGGTGCAGCAGCACCTGTGGCAACGGCATTGTCTGCCCGAAATGTAACCGCCAAAGACCCGGCAACCAATACCTCGACCACCAAAACCCCGACAACCGAAGCCTCGACCACCGAAGCCCCGACATCCGAAGCCTCGACCTCCGAAGCCCCGACAACCGAAGCCTCGACCACCGAAGCCCCGATCTTTGGATCAGAAGATGAGAAAGACTTGAACTCCCTTTGCAAGGCTCCCAACTGCGCTTTTAAAGCAGTAAGCGCTGAATGCACAAAAAATTTCCATGTTAGACCGATATGTTGTAACAAATTCAACCCACATTGGCTCAGCTGGGCAAACGGACGAACCGGAGATTGGAGTAAACCTGACGTTACATATTTGAAATGCGCCTCATCATCAGAATGTACCAATAATTCTTCATTATTCATTAGCGCAGATCGTGTTGGCAAAGATAGTAGTGGATTTCGCTATGATACAGTAGATAAACTTTGCCAATCCGAAGGATGGGGTAAAGCTATTTACAGAATCCCTGATACCCGTACGCCCTGATTGTCAGGGCAACCACCGTGCCGAATCCGGCAAGTTCGTTTTCCAGCCGAAACATAGGTAAACATTATCATCCCCAACTTCGATTTTTCCACAAGCCCCTGGCGAGGCTGCCCCCTTCGAACCCGCTAAAAGTGAAAAGAAAAAAGACAGGTCCGTGCTGGAGGCCACCATTACTGTACTCACGACAAAAGACGAAAAGCCCGCTGGCTGCTGCAAGTGGCCTATGCTCGACTCAGCATCTTTTTTGTATAAAACACTGGATTTGTATTTTGCTCTGTAAGGGTATGTTTTTATTACCATTGAGCCTAACAGTTCTGCGGACTTTCATGATTTCCCACTACTAAAGGATTACCAACAGTAACCGGCCATGGCCATAATGTCACTTCTACTACGTGAACTTTTTACTGATCCACGGGTCTACAAATCTGCGTGATGCCAGCTACCAACAAAGTTTTAAATCAGGAGTGTTATTATGGATCGAGCAAGTTGTTCAGATATTGCGCTTCATAATTACGCACAAGCTCCACGAAACGATACTGAATCGGGTGTAAGGCGGGATGGTCGGAGTTGTGGGACCAAGGTGTTTAAATGGATTGTCAGTCACCCTTTTCTGGCAGCAGTTGCAACCATAGGGTTGCTTGGGGCTGCGTCTGCTGGCATTTATGGCTTAACCCTGTTGGGTGCAGCAGCTCCTGTTGCAAAGGCGCTGTCTTCCCGAAATGTAACCACCGAAACCCTGGCCACCAATATCTCAACCACCGAAGCCCTGACCACCAAAGCCCTGACCACCAAAGCCCCGACCACCGAAGCCCCGACCACCGAAGCCCTGACCACCAAAGCCCCGACCACCGAAGCCCTGACCACCAAAGCCCCGATCTTTAGATCAGAAGATGAGAAATATTTGAACTCTGAATGCAAGGCTCCCTGCGCTTTTAATGCAAAAAGCGCTGAATGCACAGGAAATCCCCGGGTTAATCCGTCATGTTGTCTAGGATCCCTCAACTCCTCATATTGGATGAGTCAGCCAAACGGACAACCCGTCAATTGCACAACAAAATCACAAGCATGTACCAATCAATCTCCATCATTGAGTGGTGAAAAAGGTTTCTTTCATTCAATGAAGGATTTTTGTCAACAAAATGGGTGGGGTAAAGCTATTTACAGAATCCCCTAATACCCGTAAGCCTTGGTTGCCAGCCGAAAAACCAGAGGCAAACATTAACATCCACATGTCGATGTGCTTCAAAGGGTGATGCATCAGCGAAAAGAAAAAAAAACAGGCCGTGCTGGAGGCCACCACCGTTGATGTGCGCAGGTCAAAAGACGAAAAGCCCGCTGGCTGCAGCAAGTGGCCGATGCTCGACTCAGCATCCTTTTATGTTCGGCAAATAGCTCAGCCATTCACCTCACAAAACCAAATTTTTATCCTCAATTTTCTGTCGTCCTCGCTACGGGGTCGCCCAGACGGGCGCTATTCTTGAACAGCCTCCTGCTGGATGAAGGATTACCAACAGTACCCGGCCAAATGTCGCTTCTACGTGAACTTTTTACTGAACCACGAATCTACAAATGCGCATGACGCCATCTACCAAATTTTTAAATCAGGAGTGTTATTATGGATCCAGCAAGTTGTTCAAATTTCGAGCTTCATAATTACGCACAAGCTCCACAAAACGATACTGAATCGGGTGTAAGGCAGGATGATCGAAGTTGTGGGACCCGGGCGTTTAAATGGATTGTCCGTCACCCTTTTCTGACAGCAACTGCAATCATTGGGGTAGTTGGGGTTGCGTCTGCTGGCATTTATGGCTTAACCCTGTTGGGCGCAGCAGCACCTGTTGCATCAGCGTTGTCTTCCCGAAATGTAACCGCCAAAGCCCTGGCCACCAATGCCTCGACCACTCAAGCCTCGACCACTCAAGCCTCGACCACTCAAACCTCGACCACTCAAGCCTCGACCACTCAAGCCTCGACCACTCAAACCTCGACCACTCAAGCCCCGAGCTTTTTTAGATCATATGATGAGGAAAAATTGAACGCCCTCTGCAGGAGGCACGATTGCACTTATTATGCAATAAACGCTACTTGTTCAGAAAATCACCGGATTAAAACGATATGTTGTGACGCACCCACCCCATATTGGAAGACCGGGTTTCTCGGACGAGACTACATTGTCAGTAACGGTAAGATTACACCTCTTAGCTGCGACAATGGTAAATCAGAACTATGTACCAATCATTCTCCATTATTCTATAGCTACAATAATATTTTAAATAGACTTGATTCAACTGATCGTTATTGTCAACACCTTGGTTCGGGCAACGCCATTTATAGAATCCGCTAATACCCGTATGCCCTGGTTGCCAAGGCAGCCAGTGTGCCGAATCCGGCGGGTTCGGTTTCCAACCGAAAAATCAGAGGCAAACATTAACATCCTCATGTCGATAAGCTGTAAAGAACATTGCATCACCGAAGAGAAAAAGCCTGAAGCGTAGCGTAAGCCGATGCCGATGGTCTTTCGCCAGAAGCTGGTTGAATTCAATAATGCTTTCCACCAGATGGGACGAATGAAGATTCGTCATAACGGCATAGAAGAAGACGACGTGATTGGTGCCATTACCCACAATGCCAATGCCGCCAATGTCAAAACGGTGATTCTGTCAACGAATAAGGATTACCGGCAGCTGCTGCATTCAGGTCGAATGGGTGAGTCGAAGAATTAACGATATTAACCGGCCAAAAGGTCGCTCCTGCGTGAACTTTTTACTGATTCACCGATCTACAATAGGGCATGACGCCATCTACCAAGTCTTAAAGTCAGGAGCATTATTATGGATCGAGCAGGTTATTCAAATCTTATTGAGCTTAAGAATTACGGTCAGGTTCCACAAAGCGATGCCGAATCGGGTGCGAGTCAGGATAAACGAAGTTTTGGAACCAGGGCGATTAAATGGGTTGCCAATCACCCTTTTCTGGCAGCAGCTACAGCCATTGGGTTGCTTGGGGCCACTTCAGGTGGTATTTATGCCTTAACCCTTTTAGGTGCAGCAGCTCCTGTTGCAACGGCGTTGTCTGCCCGAAATGTAACCCTTCCAGGTGCAGTAGTTCCTGATGTAACGGCGTTGTCTGGCCAAAATAAAACTTACAACACCACGACCACCAAAGTACCGACTACCAGACTAACGTCTACAGAAGAACCGACTACCGAAGAACCGACCTGTACAGCAGTATGCGTTACATGTACAGGAAATGATAAGGTTAATCCGTTATGTTGTAATGAACTTCTCCCACTACGCCGAGTGCGTGTCGCAACTTGGAAAAGCAATCCAGACGGAGTAGTTCCCGCTGATCGTTCTATAACGTGCTATCAAAATTCATCACAATGCACCAATAAATCTGGTTTACTCACAATCCCAAGTGACAAATATTCTTTCGGCGTATATCACAATTCGATGGATGCTTTTTGTCAAGACAAAAAGTGGGGCAGCGCTAATTATACAGTTGCAGCAGCGCCTGTTACAACGGCTTTGTCTGGTCGACATACAACCAACAAAAGACCGATCTCCAAAACCACGACCACCGAAGCCCTGACCACTAAAACCCCGGCCACCGAATCCTCGACCATCGGAGCCTCGATCACCAAAACCCCGACAACCAAAGACTCGACCACCAAAGACTCAACCATCGAAGACTCGACCAACAAAACCCCGACAACCGAAGACTCGACCACCAAAACCCCGACAACCAAAGACTCGACCACCAAAACTCCGACAACCGAAGACTCGACCACCAAAACCCCGACAACCAAAGACTCGACCACCAAAGACTCAACCATCGAAGACTCGACCACCAAAACCCCGACAACCGAAGACTCGCCCACCAAAGACTCGACCACCGAATCCCCAACCTCTAGACCGGGTTAATCCGATATGTTGTAACTCGAACAACAACCCATATTAGACGAGCTGGCCAAACGGAGAAACCGCCAGTGGCGGTTTTCGTTTGACATGCGATCCCTTCAGATCACCAGCATGTACCAATAAATCTCCATTAAGCAAAACAAGTCAGAGATCCCCTTCGTTATGAAGATCAATAATATCACTCTCCGCCTGACGACTATCATCGTTCCGGCTGGAAGCCAGCTGCTCCAGATAATGAGCATCAATATTACCGGCTACATAACAACCATCAAACACGGAGCAATCGAAATCGTCAATGGCCTGATTAAGAGAAGAAACCGCTTTCTTAAGATCATCCAGATCCTGAAAAATCAGTTTATCGGCACCGATCTGTTCACAAACCTCCTGATCCGTACGACCATGGGCAATCAGTTCTTCCCGGGTTGGCATATCAATGCCGTATACATTGGGATAACGAATGGCAGGAGCCGCTGAACAGAAATACACCTTTTCGGCCCCGGCATCCCTGGCCATCTCAATAATCTGCTCACAGGTGGTGCCACGGACAATGGAGTCATCCACCAGCAGCACATTCTTACCGGCAAACTCCTGATGAATGGCATTCAGCTTCTGCCGTACAGACTTCTTGCGAATGGCCTGACCGGGCATGATAAAGGTCCGGCCAATATAACGATTCTTAACAAAACCTTCCCGATAAGGCAGACCCAGGCGGGTTGCCATCTCCAGGGCAGAGTTTCGGCTGGTATCCGGAATGGGCATCACCACATCAATATCATGATCAGGCCATTCCCGGAGGATTTTATTGGCCAGCGTCTGCCCCATACGCAGACGGGACTGATAGATAAAAATACCATCCAGGCTGGAATCCGGGCGGGCCAGATACACGTACTCAAACATGCAGGGAGTCAGTTTACCGGGCACACACTGGAAAGTATGGAGCTGACGCTGCTCATCAATATAAATGGCTTCCCCCGGAGCAACATCACCCACCAGCTCAAAGTCGAGGGCATCAAGGGCCACTGATTCTGAGGCCAGCATATACTCAGCACCGTTCTCAGTCTCCCGCTTACCGTATACCAGCGGCCGAATACCATGGGGATCCCGGAAACCAACCATGCCATGACCATTAATCAGGGCCACCACCGCAAAGCCACCTTCACAGCGCTGGTAAACACCGGTTACTGCGTTGAAAATATCTTCTGCCAGCGGTTTATGCTTACCCTCTTTGGCCAATTCATGGGCAAAAACATTCAGCAGGATTTCAGAGTCGGAGTGGGTATTAATGTGGCGGAGGTCACTGACAAACAACGACTGTTTGATATCATCCGCATTGGTCAGGTTGCCGTTATGGGCTAAAGCGATGCCATAAGGCGAGTTAACATAGAATGGCTGGGCTTCTGCTGAACTGGAAGTACCCGCCGTCGGGTATCGAACATGCCCAAGGCCGGAGCAGCCATTAAGCCGCTTCATATGACGGGTACGAAAGACATCCTTCACCAGCCCGTTATCTTTACGCAGGAAAAAGCGACCTTCATCAAGAGTCACCATCCCCGCAGCGTCCTGCCCCCTGTGTTGCAGCACAGTCAGCGCATCGAACAACAGCTGGTTAACATTCACCGTTGCCGAAATACCGACAATTCCACACATGCACTCATCCTCAGGATTGATCAGCTAATATCGTTATCGGAACTAATGATTAAAATTGCCTGTTCAATCACTTTAAACCCGTTTATCCCTGATAACGGAGAGCCTGAGATAATACGCTAAATCAGAGGATTACGAAAACCACAACTTCCCTTAAGATCAGCAAACTGCGAAAAAGTTTTTGCACAATACGGGTCAAGTAACTATGTTTAAACTAGTTCAATTAGCTAGAAATACCCGCCATGACAAAAGAATCAACCCAGATAACCGTTGGTATGCATGAAGCGAAAACCAGGCTCTCGGAATTAGTGCGCCTGGCTCTGGAAGAAAATGCCGACATTATCATCACCCAGCGTAAAAAACCGGTCATGCGGCTGGTGCCATATACAACAGCCGCAGATAACAGGGGGCATGGATTATTAAAGGGGAAGGTTGCTTACGATAAGAGCATTACCGATACGTCGGTCGAGGTGAATGACAGCTCTTATTCAGGAATCTCAGAGCCATGCCACAGGGCATCAAAAACACCCATGGAAACCCTGCGGGGATCGGTACTTTCCTATGATGACCCAACCACCCCCGTTGCCGATGAAGACTGGGAGGCCAACCATTGATCGTCCTTGATACCCATATCCTGATCTGGTGGCTGTCCGGCTGTCATAAACTTAGTACAGCCGCACGTAATGCCATTGAACAGGAACAGAAAAACAACGGTTGCCTGATAGTATCCACCATCACCAGCTGGGAGATCGCCATGCTGGTCAACAGAGGTCGACTGAATCTGACCATGGATCTGGACTCCTGGCTGGGATTGGCGCAGCAGGTGGATTCACTGCATTTCGAACCCTTAAGCAACAAAGTGGCCATTGAATCCACCCGATTACCTGGCCAGTTCCATAAAGACCCGGCAGACCGGATTATTGTCGCGCTATCCAGATCATTAGCCGCACCACTGGTAACTGCCGATGAGAAGATACTGACTTATTCTCATGTAAAAACCATCAGTTAGTCAGCTTTGCATCAACGGCCCCATAACATCAACAACCGTCTGCTTGGACCAGTCAGCCAGCAGCATAAAATGGGGTAAAAGCACCGACTGCTGCCAGGCCTGATCCTGCTCCAGGGGAGCCAGCGTCATCAGGCCAACGAGAATCGTCACCAGTAAACAGCCTCGCAAACCACCAAACGCCATGCCCAGAATACGGTCAGTACCCGACAACCCCGTCGCCTGAACCAGTTCAGCAATAATACGATTAACCAGCGCACCGACCATCAGCGTTGCCACAAACAGCAAGGCACAGGCGGCCATTACCCGAACAGATGGAGTGGCTATGTAATCAGTCAATCGCTCTGACAGGGCACCACCAAACGACCAGGCAACAAAAATAGCGGCCAGCCAGGTCAACAGGGAGAGAACCTCTTTAAAAAAACCGCGCTTTAAACTGATAAGCGCGGAGATGATAACAATACCGGCGATCAGCCAGTCGATCCAGGTGAAAGTCAATACCTAACTCCTTAACAAACAATGGAACCAAGCTATGCTGGAAGCTGTCTAAATACACGATAACTCTGTGGCTGATCAATAATACAGCAAACACTCTCTTTAACGACAGTAAGATAGCGCAGCAGCTAGTACATGGTTTCAATGAGTTTGACGTGTACAATCTCCGTTCGCCCTGAGCGAAGTCGAATCTCCGCTCACCCTGAGCGAAGTCGAATCTCCGCTCACCCTGAGCGAAGTCGAATCTCCGTTCACCCTGAGCGGAGTCGAATCTCCGTTCACCCTGAGCGGAGTCGAATCTCCGTTCACCCTGAGCGGAGTCGAATCTCCGTTCACCCTGAGCGGAGTCGAAGGGTGCTTGGCACGATCTATCAGAGTCCGGCGTTTCCGCCCTTCGACTGGCCCTCAGGATGAACAGGGTGCACGGGTATTAAAGCTTTTCTGCACTGACTGAAATAATGGAGCCCTCCCCATGAAGGATTTATACCAGACAGACTTTTACAGCTGGACTCAGCAACAGGCAGAACTGATACGCAGTGGCCGGATAGCCGAACTGGATCTTCATAACCTTCTTGAGGAAATCGAGGGCATGGGCCGAAGTGACTACCGGGCACTGCAATCCCGTCTGACAGTACTGCTGATGCACCTGCTGAAATGGCAATACCAACCAGACAAACAACTCACCGGCCATAGCTGGGAAAGCACCATCAAAGAACAGAGAAAACAGATACGCCGACTGTTAAGGGCTAACGCCGACCTGAAGTCAAAAATTCCTGAAATGTTGCCTCTCGCCTACGGAGATGCAGTGGAAGATGCTCATGATGAAACCGGGATACCCACCTCATCATTTCCGAACCTGTGCCCATGGCGGTTTGAAGAGGTGGTCGATGCCAATTTCAAACCCTGACCACCATTAAGGACAATGACTAATGAGTTGTCTGAAAATGACTTCCCTATTTTCATTCCCTGACTCCGTTCGGACTGAGCTTGTCGAAGTTCGGTGGCACGCCCCTTCGACAAGCCTCAGGGTGAACGGAAATAATAAACAATTCCTAAGCTGAGGGTTACTCATGCCATGAAATCACCTCAAGCTCTTCCATAGGTATCCTCAAAACGCTCAATATCATCTTCACCAAGATACCCGCCACTTTGAACTTCGATCAATTCAAGGTCAAACTTCCCCGGGTTCTCCAGCCGATGCACCGCTCCAATAGGAATATAAGTGGACTGATTTTCGGTTAACAAAACCTCTTTCCCATCAATTTCCACCAGTGCTGTGCCCTTCACCACAATCCAGTGCTCAGCACGATGATAATGCTTCTGCAACGACAACCTGGCACCTGGTTTGACCATAATGCGCTTGACCTGAAAACGCTCACCCATATCAATGGCGTCATAAGCTCCCCAGGGCCGACAAACCTTCCGATGCAGATTCACCTCAGGTCGTCCTGCGGCTTTGAGCGACTCAACTACCTTCTTGACATCCTGCACCTGATCTTTATGCGCAACCAGAATGGCATCGTCGCTTTCTACCACGACAAGATCATTGACCCCAACCGTTGCAATCAGCTTTTTCTCACTGCGTACATAGCTATTGGTAGTATCCTGTAGCAGAACATCCCCCTGAACCGAGTTCCCCAGCTCATCCTGCTCAGAAATATCGGCAAGAGAAGACCAGGAACCAACATCAGACCATCCCGCATCCAACGGAACAACAACGGCATCCGTCGTTTTTTCCATCACCGCATAGTCGATAGAGTCATCCGGGCATGCCCTGAAGGCGTCTTCATCCAACCGGATAAAATCAAGGTCAGGATTCTGAACCATCATCGCTTTTTCACAGGCTGCCAGAATATCTGGCCGGAACTGCTTCAGTTCTTCAAGATAACGGGAAGCTTTAAACATAAACATGCCGGAGTTCCAGTAATAATCACCAGAAGTCAGATAGTCCTGAGCAGTCTCCTGATCCGGCTTCTCAACAAACTCTGTTACAGAGTAGATAGTTGTCAGTGATGTGTCGTGAGCCGGGGATTCAGGCTCATTCGTTTTATCAGCTACTCCCTGATTACCAATTAACTTGTCACCCGCCTTGATATAGCCATACCCCGTTTCCGGATGGGCAGGCACAATACCAAACGTCACCAATTTACCTTCCATTGTCGTCGGCAACGCCGCCTCAACCGCCCGATGAAACGCCTTTTTATCCTGAATCACATGATCCGCCGCCAGCACCAGCAACACCGACTCTTCCTGATGATCTCCTTGCTCCAAAGCTTTTAAAGCCGCCAAAGCAACCGCAGGTGCCGTATTCCTGCCCACCGGCTCCAGAATAATCGCCTCGGCACTGCGCCCCATCTGACGAAGCTGCTCCGCCACCAGAAAACGATGATCCTCATTGGCAATCACCACTGGAGCGCCCGCAGCATCCAGACCATCCAGCCGGGCCACGGTATTCTGAAACATGGTCTGATCATTGACCAGTGGCAGAAACTGCTTCGGATACAGAGCCCTGGATTGAGGCCAGAGGCGACTGCCACAACCGCCGGATATTATTATGGGTATTAAGTTCATAGATGTTTTGGGTTGTGGGTTATGAGACAAGACTCAAAAATAAAAACAGTTTATATAAATTTTGAAAAGTGCAAATAATGTAGCTACATTACTACACAGTGAATTGTTAATAGGGCTAGTGGCATGAGTATAACGACCATTTCATCACGGACATTTAACCAGAATGTCACGGAGGCTAAGCGATCGGCGCTTAAGCGACCGGTATTTATTTCTGACAGAGGGAACGTCACGCACGTTTTGCTCAATATCGATCACTATAAAGAGATCACCCGCAATGCTGCCAATATTCTTGAACTGCTGGCTATGCCCGAAACGGAAGATACCGACCTGGAAGCGGAGCCTTTAAAAGACAACTTCCTGAAACCGGCAGATTTTTCCTGATGTACCTGCTTGATACCAACGTTGTTTCTGAGCTACGCAAATGCAGCACAGGCAAAGGCAGTCCTGCGGTAAGTCGATGGGCCGGATCCGTGGTACCGAATGAACTCTACCTTTCGGTGATCAGCGTTCTGGAAATAGAAATGGGCATCCTGTTAAAAGAGAGGAAAGACCCGCAGCAGGGTAAAGTGCTCAGAGCGTGGATGGACCAGCGAATGCTTCCCGCCTTTGAGGGGCGCATTTTGGTACTGGATACCCCGATTGCCCTACACTGCGCCCAGTTGCATATCCCAAACCCGAAGTCTGAGCGGGACGCAATGATTGCCGCCACCGCTATCATTCATCAAATGACCGTTGTTACCAGGAACATCAGGGACTTTGAACAGTCAGGTGCAAAACTGTTCAATCCTTGGGACTTTTGAACTGGGAATTGGAAATAGTTTTTTTCTGTGGAAGTCATGTTTCCCGGGAGTGGTTATCTTGTTTTTTTTTGATGGCGCTGATTAAGCCTGACAGCATTCTGAATAGCGTATCGACTTTCGCTAATATGGTACCAAGTGGATAAAAAACCAGCTCACCTCCGATAATACGCCAGGTAAAAATCATGAAACCCCGCACCCTGCGAGGACTTCAGACAGATATCGAGTGCTCATGGCGGCCTTTTTCTGCTTCCGCTTCAGACCAGCTTTAAAGGTTTTGGTATTGTTCAACATATTTAACTGCCATATGTCGAAAACCAGTGAGCATTTCAGCTGCATTGCCTCTTCTGATTCGACAATCATCTTCTCTCATTGCAACATCCATTTTCCATTCTGGCAGACAAAATAATCCCGAGCGTTTTCATTCCTTTCCAATCAAAAGAAAGATTAACGAATTCATCAAAGATATCACTGACTATATGAAGACGTGTTTCCATTCTACCATGGCTTTTCTCTTCGGTTCTGAAAGTATCACCCTTCCATTGATTCACTTTTTCAACAGAAAAATGATTCTCAAATGCTTCATGAAGCTTACCCTGGTTACCTTTTACCGCTAGCAAATAATCAGCGCCTTTATCGACGATTTTCTTGGCAATATCCCTCTGACACCCCATGGCGTCTATGGTTACGAGGCATCCACGAATTGCAAGGAGTTCAAGTAATGCAGGTATGGCGGTAATCTCGTTACTTTTATCATTCATTTTAATTTGACCAAGAACCAATTCGTTTGCAGTAGCAAACGCACTCACCATGTGAATTGCTCCTTTATCCTTACCCTTGTCGTAAGATCCTCTTGCTGTTTTTCCATCAATTGCAATGATCTCACCATTGGTTGCCCGGTTGCAGGCTTGCATCCACTCAATAAAGCATTTCTGGAATTGCTTTGGGTTAATGGCAGCAACTACCCTGGAAATTGTATGATGGGAAGGAATGCCGTATTCAAATTCACCATATTTTTTTAACCCATCCAGTCGCTCATTGCCGAAGTCTTCAATTTCTTCCCAGCCTTCGCAACCCGCAATGACTGCACAAATGACTAAGAGCAGAATATCAGCAAGTTTATGGTCTACTTTCCATTGTTGACGTGCGTCATAAATGACAGATAGCCTATTCATTAAATCAAATGCATTCATTTCCAGAACATCCAAATCTTTTTTATAAGACACTGGATGTATATTTTGCTCTATAAGGGGATGTCCTTATAGCCATTGAGCCCAATGGCTTCGGGGGCTTTCATGATTTTTCCCTAGCTCGCTTGGTTAAATAAAGATGAAATAAAACCAAAACACAGCAGCTACTGTTAAGCAGTCTCAAGCTGGTGAGATTTCTTGTCACCTACTTTTTTAGCAGAGGGCTGACACAACCAGTCAACCAGGATACTGTCCGGAGTAAAGCCCGAAACGAAATCAACCATAATGCCTCTTGCTCTATCATAGTCATGATGCTCTATGGAGAGCAGTATCCTTTCAATACCCTGAGTCAGGATCCCCCAGTCAGAACTCTCTTCCATCGCTCGGTATATCAAGGGATGATGGGTCTCACTGACATTGTCGCCAATCAAAAGCTCTTCATAAAGCTTTTCACCAGGGCGCAAACCAGTGTATTGAATTTCAATATCGCCCTCTGGATTGTCATCATTCTTTTCAACAAAACCAGACAGTCGAATCATATGTCTTGCCAAATCGGCAATCCTAACGGGTTCGCCCATATCCAACAGAAAAACATCACCACCGCCTCCCATAGATCCAGCTTGAATAACTAACTGAGCGGCTTCAGGAATCGTCATAAAATAACGGGTGATTTCCGGGTGGGTAACCGTCACAGGGCCACCAATCTTCAGTGCATGAAGCGCCGGGTCCAATGCCAGAGTTCCGTTAGCCAGAGCAATGTCATAATTGGTTCCACAGTATTCCGAAAATTCACGTTCGAACTCACGGCTTACAGTGCCGGACCAGTATTTGACTTTATTGGACAACACTACACGGCTGACCGCATCGGCCTCTTCCCGGGTGTAGGACGGACAGGGGGGAAAGGGGGGGCAAACTGAGCAATTAAATTAATGGCAAAACTCCCCACCCACTTCCTGTAATCCGTTATCCGAAAAAGATAAGAAAAAAAGGCTTAAAGGATTACGGGCAACGGGTAACGGGTAACGAACAGCGGCTTTTACTGAACTACTATGAAATACCAATAGAATTGCGGTAATAATTGCAAAATCTCAAATTGAGATATAAGGTTAACAATGCATATAATTGCAAAGCGAAAGTTCTCTGAAGCGGCAAGAAAGTACCCGCAGCACGCCGTAGCCATTATGGAAACCTACCAGGTATTGAATAAAAGCAGCTTTGTGGATATTCATTCCTTAAAACAGGTCTTCAAAACGGCAGAGCGTTTTCGTTATGACAAAGATGCCTATGTCATCGATATTGCCGGTAACCACATCCGGCTGATTGGCATTATTTACTTTATGAATCAGAAGCTCTTTGTAAAGCACATTGTTGACCACAAGGGGTATGATGAAATCACCAAACGCTGTCGGAAAGGAGGAAGTCTGTGAACCTGAACAATTCAAAAGGCATGGCCGAATTAACCCGGCGTTTTCACCATTTACTGGAAGCTGTCCCCTTTCTGGAAGGCATCAATAACGAAAACGAATATCAACAGGCCCTCGATGCCACGGAACTGCTGTACAGAACCATCGGCGATAACCCGAATGATCCCAGAAATCTCCTTCTGGACATGATCGCCCAGAAAATAGAACGCTATGAATACCAGACAGACCCGGTGCTTTCCCAGTGGGACCAACAGGATGGTGCAATTGCCCTGATCAAAATATTAATGCGCCAGCATGGCCTGACTCAGGCCGAACTACCTGAGATCGGCAGTCAGGGTGTTGTTTCGGAAGTATTAAACGGCAAGCGACCGCTGAACCTGCGGCAGATACAAAGCCTGGCTGAACGGTTTGATTTGCCGGTGACTCTTTTTATGGAGCATAAGGGGGGGGTGATTGCCGTTACCCGTTTCCCGTAAAAGAAACGACTAAAACTTTTACGGGCAACGGGTACGGGCAACGGGGACGATCTTTTACGGGCAACAGGAACGATCTTTCAAGAAACTTCATCCTCAACCGCCCAATGCCCCGGATGCCGATAAAGCCAATCCACCACCTTACTGCTGGGTGCATAACCATTCACATAGCGCAACAACAACTCCCGGGTAATGCTATAGCGGTGTTCTTTCAGGCTCTCGATCATCTCAGACAGCACAACTTTCAGCTGCTCCCAGGCCAGCAACTCCTCAAAGGCCCGGCTGATACGGGGGTGAATAGTGTCCTCGACGTTATCGCCGATCAACAGCTCTTCATACAACTTCTCGCCGGGGCGAAGGCCGGAAAAACGGATTTCAATATCCCCGTCCGGGTGTAATTCATCCTTTAAAGACAAGCCGGAAAGGGAGATCATCCGTTTTGCCAGATCGATAATTTTCACCGGCTCACCCATATCCAGCACAAACACATCGCCCCCCTGCCCCATGGCACCGGCCTGAATCACCAGCTGGGCGGCTTCCGGAATGGTCATAAAATAGCGGTTAATTTCCGGATGAGTCACCGTAACCGGCCCGCCGGTACGGATCTGCTCCCGGAACAGGGGAATCACCGAACCGCTGGAACCCAGCACATTACCAAACCGCACCATGGTAAAACGGGTATTATTGGGAATCACCGTGCCCGGCGTGGACCCGAACAGCTCCGGCTGAAACAGCCGGATCTCTTGCTCATTACTCAAGGCCTGCAACACCATTTCCGCCAGGCGCTTGGAGGCACCCATCACATTGGTGGGCCGCACCGCCTTATCGGTGGAGATCAGCACAAATTGCTTTACTCCCGCCAAAATGGCGGCCTGGGCAGTATAAAGCGTCCCCATCACATTATTCCGCAACCCCTGGGAGACGTTATACTGAACCAGCGGCACATGCTTGTAGGCAGCGGCATGGTAGAGGGTCTCGACCTGATAGGAATTCATCACATCCAGCAAACGCACCGGGTCATTAATCGACCCCAGCACCGAAATCACCGGAATATTCAGCCCCAGCGTGCGGATGGTACCCTGCAGTTCCTGATCAATGGTATAAAGGTTAAACTCCGAGTGCTCCAACAGCACCAGCATTTTCGGCTTTCTGACCAGTGCCTGCCGGGCCATCTCGGAGCCAATGGAACCACCGGCACCGGTGACCATCACCACCTGGTCAACAATATCCTGCTCCACCAGTTCGGCAATGGGAGCCACTTCATCCCGGCTCAGCACATCGCCAATATCCACTTCCATAATCTCCTGCACCCGCGCCCGACCACTGGCCAGGTCCTGAATACCAGGCATGGTTTTAATGGGCAGGCCATAGGTTTCCAGATGCCGAACAATCTCCCGCCGCCGCTGACGACTGGCCGATGGAACGGCCAGCAGCACTTCCTGGGCACCGGTTTGCAGAATCAGACGATCCAGTGCATCCGGGGCAAATACACGACAACCCGCGATGGTTCGCCCCCGTAGGCGAATATCGTCGTCAATAAAAGCCACCGGACGAAACTCCCTGGAATGCTCCAGTGCTTCAACCAGCTGATTACCGGCCTCCCCTGCACCATAAACCGCCACAGGCTGACCACTCAGCTCATGACTCCTGGCTTGGGGCAACTTAATGGGGGCAAAAAGAATATCCCGGAACCGGAAGCCCCGTAGCCAAAAGCGAACCCCGTATCGACTTACCCCCAGAAGCAGGGCCGACAGCAGCCAGTACAACACCGGTACACTGCGAGGTACAGGAACCCCAAGCAAAGTAATGGCCACAGTCAGCATCAGAAAAGAAAGGAAACTGGCCCTCAGGATAATAAACGACACATGCTGCCCCATATAGCGCAGCAGTGCACGATACAAGCCCAGGCAGTAGAAGACCGGCAAAGAAATGACCGAGGCCAGCAGTCCGGAGATATAAAAGGAATTGAGATAGCTGGGCACAAAATCCTCATAACCCAGGCGCAAATAGAAGGCACCGAACAGGGCTAGCCAGACTATAAGCAAGTCTATGGCCAGCATGGTGAGGGTTTTCTGTTTTCTGGATAATTTAAGTAGTTTTTCTCTCATATTCAGCCTTTGGCTGCGTTTTCCGTTGTCCGTACCTGTTGTCCGAAAAAGACAAGCTTCAGGAAGCGGGGTGTGAAAGTTTGTCTAAGTTACAGATGCGGAATAAAACAATCTTCGGCTGAGCAGCACGTTATCCGCAAGATATGAGTAACGCTTTTATGGGCTGCGGGGTCGGGTAACGGGAATCGATGCTCAACGCACTCGATCTCCCTGCCCACTTCCCGTTACCGTCATGAAAATATATTTAAAATAATTCCGAACAGTTAAGGTTTTAATCATCTGGCGATCAGTTTCAGCAAGCAGCTCAGGGGTAGACATATCGATATGGTTAACCTGGGCTAAACCCGTAATACCAGGCAGTACATCATAAACACCCAGTTTGTCTCTGGCGGCAATCAACTCTTCCTGATTGAAAAGATTGGGGCGTGGGCCTACCAGGCTCATCTCACCTTTCAGTACATTAATTAACTGGGGTAACTCATCCAGTTTCGTCTTTCTCAGAAATCGCCCCAACGAAGTGATGGATGATGAAGAGGCTAAGTGGCTGGCTACGGAAGCAGTATCTACCCTCATGGTTCGGAACTTAACCAGTGTAAAAGTTTTTTTGTTTCGACCTACACGCTCTTGCGTAAAGAGAGGTGAGCCTGTGTCAAACAGACCAATAATATAAATTACCGATAATATAGGGGCACCACAAACCAAACCCAACAAAGCAAAGCAAAAATCAAATATACGTAACATTTTACTTATTCATCATCCGTAAAGCAGCGGCGAATACCTTCTTGAAGGCTGACTGGTGGTTTCCATCCAAGAGTATCTTTTGCATAACTCAAATCAATTTGAAGGTCATAGGCGAGCTTATCAATCATCGAAGATTTACCTGCTAATCCAGCTACAAAACGTAATAATGAGATATTTACAGGTATCAGATACGGTGTTTTACCAGAGGCTTCAATCAGGTTTTTGATAAATACTGTGGTAGAAACATCATCATCATCACTGACAAGAAAGGTTTTGCCTTCTGCCAGAGGGTGCTCTATACAAGTGACAATAAAATCAATCAGATTATCAATGCTGATAAAACTACGCTTATTGTGAATTGCACCTAATGGCAGAGGCAGGTTTGTCTTTGCTAACTTGAGTAAATTTCCAAAACTGCCTGGGGCTCCTTTTCCATATACCAGCGGAGGACGAATAATAACGACTTCAAGCCCTGTTTTAATGGATATCTCTTTCAAAGCTAACTCAGCATTATACTTTGAAGTGGAATATATATCATGGGGATTAGGTGTATCATCATGAGCGAATGGTTTACTGCTACTACCTCCATTTACACCAATAGAGCTCAAAAAAATAAACCGCCTAACACCGGCATCTGCTGCGGCTTGTGCAAATCGCAACACAGAAAGGTGATTTCTTTGGTTAAATTCCATCTCAGAACCAGCAGAAGAGTGAGCAATTGCCGCCAGATGAATTATCGTTTTTATACCATTAAAGTCAAAATCACCGTAAGAATCTGTATCTAAATTGAAATATAGAGATTTTTTATATGCACAAAATCTTTCAGGATTTCGGCAAGCAGCAACGACATCTTGGGCAGGCAAGCGACTCAATAACTTACTGCCTATAAACCCCGTAACACCTGTTAGAAGAATCATAATCTGCTTTTGATTTGCTTAGAAATTTTCACATTGGACAAGATTTTTTCCAAGAAAGAAATCTGTATATCTCGATTAAATGCTTTCTCGGAGTAATTTTTTCCATTAATACCAAGGGCAATGCGCTCTTCCTCAGGCATCATAAACATCTTTTCAATGTTTTTTGCCAGCGCATGAAAATCACCAGAAGGAGCCGCTAACCCACAATTAGCTTCTTTTATAACATTGGCTGTCTCACCTCCTAACATTGTCAAAACAGGCTTCCCTGATGCCATGTAAGACTGAACTTTTCCAGGAATGGTCATTGAGAAAATAGGTGTATCTTTGAGCGCCACCAAAAATGCATCAGCTTGTATATAAAATGAAGGCATACTCTCCAGAGGGAATCGACCGAAGAATTTAATAAAATCACCAAGGCGTCTATGATAAACCTCTTCCTTTACCCACGATAGTTTACGACCATCACCAACAATGTTTAAGGTAATATTAATATTTTTATCTTTTAATAACTCCATAGCATTGAGGATTGATGGAAAGTCCTGAGCCTCACCTATATTCCCTGCGAACAGTATATTGAAAGATTGCTTATCAAATGTTTCTTCATTAACAGGGTGGTTCTCACTATCAAATACAGATTCTGCCCAACTTGGGAAATATAGGATATTAGCATCAGGCTTGCTTGAGCTTTTTATAGCGGCCATAAAACTTTTGGACTGAGCTAATATTTGATCACATTGGTTGTAGATGTATGAAACCAGCCTCCCAGTAATATTAAGAATCTTTTCAGAATTGACAAACCCCACTGAACTCAGGGATTCTGGCCACAAATCCAACACCCACATCACGATGGGTTTTTTATAAATTTTCTTATACAAAATAGCTGGTAAAGCAACAGTCACTGGTGAAAGTTGACACACAAAAACAACATCAAAACTTTCCTTACGCAACTTCCATAAACCAATTGTAGAAGCACTGATAAAGTAACTAAGATAATTTAAAATAAGACCAAGCTTCCCTTTTCCTCTAGGAATAATTGGTACTCTGACAATATTACATCCATGAAAATAACTGTACAGATCAGGATCTTCGAGATAAAAATCAAATTTATCGCCGTCAGGATAATTAGGCTCACCGGTCAGGACAGTGACTTCATGCCCCTTTTTCCGTAACGATGCAGTTAAATCATTTATTCGAAAATTTTCCGGCCAAAAATATTGTGATACGACCAATATTCTCATATTCAGTACTGTTTCCAGATCGTACGCATCACATAGTCGGTATAAGAATGAATAATACGCACCACCTTTTCGGAAACGTTCGGCATGCTGTAATCACTCACCAGCTGTAGCAGGCGATCTTCTCCCCGAGGTTGTTTTTCCAGAATATCCAAAGCCTGCATAACCCGATCTGCACTTAAGCCAACCATCATCACGGCAGCCTCTTCCATGCCTTCTGGTCTTTCATGCGCTTCACGAATATTCAGTGCCGGAAAGTTCATAATGGAAGATTCTTCAGTAATCGTACCACTATCAGACAACACAGCTTTTGCATGTTTTTGCAGGTGGTTGTAATCGTGGAAACCCATTGGTTTCAGCAACTGAATATTGGCATGAAAATTCAGACCTTCTGCTTCAATGCGGTTTCGCGTACGTGGGTGAGTGGAAACAATCACAGGAAAGTTGTAGTGTTCTGAAACACGGTTCAACACCTCCTGCAATTTTATCAACTGCTTTGGTGAATCAACATTTTCTTCCCGGTGTGCACTAACCACAAAGTAATTACCTGCCTGAAGATTCAGTCTGGTCAAAACATCGGAGGCATCTATTTGAGGCATGTAATGATGCAATACCTCAAACATTGGGCTACCGGTTTTAATCACACGATCTGCAGGTATGCCTTCAGCTAGAAGATAATCGCGAGCAATGGTGCTGTAAGTTAAATTGATATCAGCGGTATGATCGACAATACGCCGGTTGGTTTCTTCTGGCACACGCTGGTCAAAACAGCGATTACCCGCTTCCATGTGAAATATGGGTATTTTTCGGCGTTTGGCAGGTAGTGCTGAAATACAGGAATTGGTATCCCCAAGAACCAGCATGGCTTCGGGCTGAACCTCCTCCAACACCTGATCGACTTTGATAATCACCTGCCCAATGGTTTCTGCGGCATTCTTACCTGCAGCATTCAGAAAATAGTCCGGTTTTCTTACTGAGAGGTCATTAAAAAAGACTTCATACAATTCGTAGTCATAATTCTGGCCGGTATGAACCAATATATGTTCACAATGTTCATCCAGTTTGGCTAAAACACGGGATAGCCGGATTATTTCAGGCCGGGTTCCAACCACGGTCATGACTTTAAGTTTTTTCATCAAAGCGGACTCGCAAAAGTATCGGGGGCTTCTCGATCAAAAATTTCGTTAGCCCACAACATGACTACCAACTCATCATCACCGATATTGGTAATGTCATGAGACCATCCGGGTACAGTTTCGACTACCTGGAACTGCTCACCGGTAACAGTGAGTTCATATCTTTCTCTAGTACTAATCTGTTCAAATTTGAACAGCGCCTTGCCCTTAATCACCAGAAACTTTTCATTCTTGGAATGGTGATAGTGACCACCCCGGGTAATACCAGGATGGGCCGTAAAAAAGGAGAACTGCCCTGCCTGGCGGGTTTTCAGCATCTCACAGAAAACCCCCCGGTCATCGCCATAAGCGGGCACGGTATAACTGAACTGTTGTGGCGTAAAATGGCTGAGATAGGTCGAGTAAAGCGCACGGGTTAGGCCGGTCCCGACATTCTCGGTAATCAGTGAATCACGGCTCAGTTTAAAAGCTTGCAGCTGATCAGCAACCCCACCCACCGTGGTCGGGTATTCCGGGCTAACTTGCCGATAGCCGGATGACTGCCCCGCTTTTAATAGCCCGATCAGCTCATTGCAGACATCGTCAATATACACCAGCGTCACGGCCGCCGACGGGTCATGAATGGTCAGCTCAATATCATGGACAATATTGTGGCAGAACGTTGCAACAAAGGAGTTGTAATTGGGCCGACACCACTTACCGAATACATTGGGAAAACGGTAGATAAAGTAGTTTGCACCGGTTGCCTCACCGTAGGTTTTAACCAGTTGCTCTGCTTTTCCCTTACTGATTCCGTATGCATTGTCACGCTCTGCCTGAGTCGATGAACTGAGCATCAGCGGTGTTTTTTTACCAGCTGTTTCCAACACCTCAATAATAAAGGCCGTTAAATCGGTATTCCCTTCTTTAAACTCAATATCATTCTGAGGCCGGTTAACACCGGCCAGATGAAAAACAAAATCCGCAACCTGTAAACTGGCGGCTAACTCCGCAAGTGTGGTTTCTCGATCAACCTTTACAATATCGTTATAGCCGTGCTCCGCCAGCATGGTACACAGGTTTTTACCGATAAAACCATTGGCCCCAGTTACCACAATCTTCATATCAGGCATCCAGCTCATAAGTTTCACCGGCACACAGGGCGCGAACAAACGGCAGTTTTAACAGCAGGTTTTTCATACCCTCAACATCCAGCCGCTGGGTATTATGAGAGTTATAATCTTCCACTTCCGAGATACGAATATCGCCATCTTCGACAAACTTGCTGTAGTTCAGGTCCCGAAGGTCCGGTGGGATCCGGTAGTAATTCCCCATATCCGTCGCTGCTACCATCTCTTCACGGCTTAACAGCGCTTCATACAGTTTTTCGCCATGGCGAGTGCCGATGATATCGATGGGATAATCCTGGATATCCAGCAACTCATGCAGCGCATGAGCCAGCGTTTCTATCGTGGCAGCGGGAGCTTTTTGTACAAAGATATCGCCATTGGTACCATGCTCAAAAGCATACAGTACCAGGTCAACAGCATCCTCCAACGTCATCATAAACCGGGTCATATTGGGGTCGGTAATGGTAATCGGTTTTTTGGCTTTAATAAGATCAACAAACAGGGGTATCACCGAACCACGGGAAGCCATTACATTGCCATAGCGCGTACCACAGATCACGGTTTTTTCACTGTTAACATTCCGTGATTTTGCCACCATCACCTTTTCCATCATTGCCTTGGAAATCCCCATGGCATTGATTGGATAAACGGCTTTATCAGTACTCAAACAGACGACACGAGAAACCTCATTTTCTATGGCTGCCTCCAAAACATTTTCCGTACCCAACACATTGGTTTTGACCGCCTCCATGGGGTGAAACTCACAGGACGGTACCTGCTTTAAAGCAGCTGCATGAAAAATAAAATCGACACCTCGCGTGGCATTAAGGATGCTCTGGTAATCCCGAACATCACCGATATAAAACTTCAGCTTTGGATGAGCGAATTTTTTCCGCATATCATCCTGTTTTTTTTCATCCCGGCTGAAGATACGGATTTCTTTGATATCTGTTTCAAGAAAGCGATTTAGTACGGCATTACCGAATGAACCGGTGCCGCCAGTGATTAACAATACATTATTTTTGAACATTAACTTTTTCCAAAATCTGTTGGGCAATCTTACTGACTGAGTGCTTTTCTTTGAGGAAAGTGTTAGCTCGTCGGCCTAACTTACAACGCAGGTCATAATCACCAGCCAACTTTAATATATTATCAGCCAAACTCTTAACATCTCCTGCCAAACAAGAAATACCAAGCCCATTTTCTTCAATTATGCTACCAAAATCACTTGACGCTTCTACACTAGCAATAATTGGTAATGAACATGCCATATAGTCCAATGATTTAGACGGGTATGTCGGACAAGAAACACCCTCTAAGGTTGCAACAACACCAATATCTGCAGAAGACAATACACTCAAATAGTCATCTCTTGATATTTGACCAAGGTAGTGAAAATGATTGGGATACCGCTGAGAAAAATCAAGGACATCCTTTGCTAGACAACCAGAACCACATACAATAAGTCTAATTTTGTTATTCTTTAAAGTTGCATCTCTTACAGCTTCTAATAACGTATTCACTCCTCTCCCATGAACAAGCTGACCTCCAAATACTAACGTAACGAAACTATCACTCTTTTTAACAGATTTTTTACCTGCATGGGAATAATCCAAATAAGATGTCCAGATAGGAATAATATCCCTCTCTTTAGATGATCGTCCAAAATAACCATCAAAGTACTTTAAATTTGCCGGACTCATACATGACACACGGTCCACACTATTAAGCAAAAAACGCTCAAAAAGCTTCAATACTGGCAGACCAAAGCGGGGCACTTTATTACTGATCTGAGCATTATGAATCGGAAAAAAATCCCAGTAAATTATATGCCTATAGCACGAAAAAAATTTTGCACATAAAATTGGAAACCACATAGCAAGACATGGAGAAAAAGATAAAACCAAGTCATATTTTTTACGCGCAGCAACAGCATGCAGACAAAATGGTGCAAATTTCAGAGAAGAAAAGAACCAACGAAACAATAGAGATAAGGCACCACTCCCCGATCCAAAAACATTTTTTCTATATATACTAAGTCCATCTCTATGATAATGATTATTAGTATTTACAGAGCCCCATTCAATGCAAAGAACAGTTACATTGCAGCCTATTTTGAGTAACTCTTCTCCTAGTTCACTAGTTAACCACTGGGATTCTTCTGGCAAAGGATACTTAGTAGCTAAAATTAAAATATTCATTAAACCCTTATTTTCTTCTGCTTAGATAAAAGCTTGCGACAAATGATACAAACTAACAAAAACAGTGATGATAGAATGTTTGCACTAGAACCTACTAAAAAATTCCCAACAGGCAGTGAAACCATAAACATAAAAATGAAATATAGAAGTGACAAGGCACAAACAGGCTCTAATCTGTTGCTTGAGCCTAATAAGCATGTCAACCACTGAGAAGTCCTACCAATTAAGAAAATAATTATAAAATATAAAATAGCACCTAATAATAGAAACATGTTTAAGCTGTAAGGAACCCAAGATGCCCCACAATCAACATCTTTAGCACACAAGAACTCAGGCTCTATATTAAATAACAAGTTATTTAAAGGCATTAATATATAAAAAAGCCCATAATTTGATTCCGATAAAAAGTATTCAAAAAAATAAGAGACGTAATATATCCCAAATGCAAAATATGCAGATAACTTCACACTTAAATATGCCAATGCTGGAGATATATTTGAAAGCAAACTATCATTTGAGTAACACAGTACTTGGCTAGTACATAAATCAGCTAGCTGTCCTCCATAGCGCAAAGAAATATTGTTATAAAAAATGATTACACTAACAATAACAACCAACAGAGTAACAGTCACTTTCAAAAAAGAATTGGCTCCTATCTTCTTACCCTTCCATGACATAAAAAAACTATAAACAACTAAAAGCAGAATTTCAAAAAGCTCAAAAGATGTACCTCGCGCTAAAGAAAAATACACATATGAACATCCAGTAATAATCAAACCTACCCAAAGATACCAATTAGACCTTGAGAAAACACACAATATAAAATAGCAAACCAATGTTATTTTCATTAAAAAAAGAGAAAGAATGGCTAAAATTTTTTTCTCTGAAAATACATGCAAGCTATTTTCCATAAAATAACGTTGATATTCATTATAATTGCTAGAACCCTGTCGAAATGATGATAAAATATCACCTAAACCACTCCCTGTATAAAAATATGCAGCATATATCGATGTTGGAATCATCAAGAATGAGAGTAAAAAAAAGAATCGTTGAAAGTACAAAGATATATTTAAGCTCGGTGGAACGTATTTTTTTCTCCTCCAACAACCTAAAGAAAAAGTAATCCACGTAATCCACACAAAAATAAGACCAACTAAAAAGTGTGATGCTGGTGTAGAAATTGAGGAAAATATAACTAATAGTGTATAAAATAAGTACACACAAAAAAGCAAAAATGATAGAACCACACTCCCCACCTAACCTTTGATTTTAAGATAAAGAGAGCGCGCCATTTTTCGTAATCCAAAATAACCATAACCAATAATAGGAAAAGAAATCAATCTAGAAAAAGCCTTGCTCTTCAACACCATCCAGTTCAGCTTGAATAATAACCAGGCATTAGGATTTGCTTTTTTTGCATCAACTAAAAAATTAGAGAACATGTATTTCTCTAACATTTTGAACTTTATCATTCTTTTTACATCAAGATTCTGAGATATGTTTGAATCATGAAATCGATATAAAACCATAGGTTTATCTATATATAGAATCTCACCTTCAAGGATCGCCCTAAAAGCAAAACATCCATCCTCTTGCCCAACACCTTTGATAAAGCCACCATATTTATCGTACAATGAACGATGAAATGCTAGTGAAGCACCAACACACCAGCATGTCACACCCGAAATAAAATCTTTTAAATTTCTTGCAAATCTCGGCTCCCTCGAAAACATTAACCCAATTTCTTTATCACTATCATCAATTTTTTTTAAATTTGTAAATATTGCTTTGCAGGAATTTCCTTTTTTTTTCCAAAAATCCATTACATTTTCTACTCTGGCATCCTGGGAAATATCATCTCCCGCCGCCATAAAAATGTAATCCCCTTTGGTCAGAGCCAGTACGTTAGATAAGTGTTCACCCAACCCTTGATTGCTTTTATTTCTTCTTAATAGTACCTCGGCATTACCTGTGTATTTTTCAACTACGTTTTCTGCAATAGAGTATGTCTTATCAGTCGAACAATCATCAGAAATAATAATCTGCAAATTAGAATATGTTTGATTAAAAGCTGATTCTAACGCTTTCTGTACAAAACATTCTTGATTGTATAGTAAACAAACAATTGTAACTAAAGGATCCTGAATCATTAATCAACATCTTCGATAAGTTTTACAAATTTAGCAGGAACTCCTGCATATAAAGAAAAAGGTTCAACATCTTTTGTTACAATAGATCCACTTCCAATTACAGAGCCATTGCCAATAGTAACACCTTTTAATATTTTTACACCTTCACCAACAAAAACATCATCTCCTATTTTTATTGGTGCACATTCATAGCAACCATTACTTCTATTCACTATAGATAAACCATGAAAATCAGAGTCCACAGCAAAAAGACACGGCCCAATAATACATCTCTGACCAATAAAAATACTTGTCTGATCCGCAATAATTACTGCATTATTATTGATATATGTATTACTGCCAATGGAAACCAGAGCATCATTTCCCCTTGCTTCTATATAAGTATTAGATGTTAACAATTTTGGTGATGGCCATACACCAATATGGGAAGATTCAATTACAATTCTTCCTCTTCCAACATAATTAACTGCCTGCAAAACATTTGACAAATCACCATCTGGACTATTATCAGACAGAATAAATCGATAGAAATAAGCTCTAACCTTTGACAATAACGAGATGAAAATAAAAACCCAAAGTCGCCTTACCCCAAACCTTTTGACTTTAAAAAACAGGTTTTTCATTTTACTTTTTCAACCATGAAATGGCACCACCATATGAAGCATAATAATCCATCCATTAACAGCTAAAAATACAAAAAAGTAATTGATAGTTAATGTAGCTTTAATTCAATAAATTTGACTTTTTTAGAAACTTTCCTATTGCCAAAATAGATGGATCACCCCCCTCATATTCTATCATCCTAATTACAATCAAATTTATAAAACTTTTCGTCAAATGATTCCAGTCTTCCATAAAAGGAACTGAGCGGTAATCATATGGGTAGACGCCACCCTCATCAGCAAGTAACTCAAATAAACTGATGTAATAATAGTCAATATTGCTACCATCAATTTTTTTATCTCTAATCTCTGACACCTCAATGTCAGGTCTAAAATATTGACTTTGATTTATACAAATTGATGCATTATCAGCATTTCCACTAAACATTAAACCTAAACAACCTGAATATTCATTAGGATCAAGTTGAAAATAATTACCCATCACAAAAAGCTCAGTATCTTTTGAGTAATTTTTTATTAATGAAAGTAGGTCAAATCTAAACTGGTTTACCTGGTAAGAATAAGGTCTATGTGAAACTAAAAATACTGCCTTTAGTTTTTGAAGAAAGGCTCTGTCATTTAAAAGTGAAACTGTCTGAATACATTGCTGTTCCCAATCTTTTCTACTTGAAACCCTATTCATTACTATTTTTGACTTATTTTTAACTTCAATATCACATCCTAAATATTGTAGATTTAAGACATCATACTTCTCATCTATAAATTTACCAATTCGTCCCCAGTTACTTGAATAAGAATCACCTAAAATCAAAACAACGCTGCCAAGCTCATCAATATCTATAGGTGCTTGCAATGGACTTACTACCTCCAACTCCTTTTCAAAAAACTTTGCCTCACTAGAATATATTTTATTCAACCTATTTGGATAACCACCAGTAATAATAATAGAAAGTAAGATGGTTAGAAGTGTCAGAGTTGAAATAATAGAAATAGCAGAAAATGTAGTACCTTTAATAAAATCACGATTTCTAAATGGCCTTTCAATAAAGATATAAGAACATATAGAAACAACAAACGTTAAAGAAATCAATCCAACCTTTTCGAAATTAGTCAGTACATCAACTGCACCTACACGAGCAAATGCAAATATTGGGAAATGCCACATATATACTGAAAAACTTATCAGCCCAACGTAGACAAATGGCTTACTGGATAGAATCTTTCCAACTATTTCCTCATTTGAAGAAAACTCAATAATCAAGGCTACCCCTAATAATGGAATAAGTGTGTATAAACTTGGATGCAGTGTTTCAGAACCAAATGTTAGAATAGAACCAGTAATTAACAACAAACCCAATTTTGGCAACTGTTTATTTAAAAAAACATTGCAGTGCCTTCTGAAGAACAGCTCTCTTATTGCCAACATTGAACCAATCGCCAACTCCCAAAACCGACTCATTGGCAAATAAAAATTCAAATCAGGATTTTTATTTGCCATAATAATCGAGTAAACAAGACTGATAAAGGAGAAGCCAATCAAGATAGTCAAAAGGTTGCATCTAATTTTATTGTAAGAAAGCCAAACTAAGAATGGAAAAATGATATAAAACTGTTCTTCTACACCAAGACTCCATGTATGAAGAAATGGTTTCAAAAGAGCATAATTTGCCCCATATTCAGTTGTGTTAAAATAAAAATAAAAATTTGACCCGAATACCAGTGAAGTCAAAATGCTTTCAGCATACTCAATAAAATCTTCTGGAATTAATGTTTGCCAAGCAAATGGTATAGATAAAAATATAACAAGGTAAAATATCGGTAGAATTCTACGAGCTCGGCGTTCATAAAAATTACAAAAATTAAACTCTCTATTTTCATTAAACTCCGTGAGAATAATCCTAGCAATCAAATATCCACTAATAACAAAGAAAATATCAACTCCAATATAGCCTCCCTCAAACCAGTCTCTCCCCCAAAAAAATAGTTTCGCATGATAAAGTACGACACTTAAAACAGCTACAGCTCTTAAACCATCAATTTCTGGCCTATAACTAAGCTTTGAATAAACTCTACTCATCTTTGTCCAAAAACAATATTCTTAAATTCAAAATTAAAACAGGTAACTCTAACTACTTTTATTATATATATTTTCTAGATTTATTAAAAATTTGTACGCAACAACTAGAAATATAAAAAGCAATAAATTATTGATTGCATAAGATAAAGATGCTGCCTCTATACCAAGCAAATCTACAAGAGAAAAAACAAAAATATAAAACAACGCAGAAAATATCACCTCTGTCACAATAAAAAGAATAAACATTGACTTTGCAATTAATACATAACCTAACAACCAGCTCGATATTTTAAAAATGTCACCAATTAGTTGCCAAAAAAACAAGACCGACATTTGTTTAAAGTCTGAAGTAAACATTAAACGAATAATAAAATCACGAAAAAAATAGATCAATACAGAGCAAACAACAGCAGCGGGAAGAATGATTATATATCCTGAAATCAGTTCTCGTGTAACTTCAGTTCGAGTACGTAGGGCTGCCAATTTTGGCAGATAATACACCCCCAATGTGCTTGTAAAAAATAAGAGATAAGTACTACTCAACCGCCACATTGCCTCCCAATATCCAGCTATGTTCCATCCTAATGTTACCCCCAAATAGTTTCTCACCAACATATGACTAATCGGTACGCATGCAGCACTTGCAAATGCCATTATTGTATATTTAGCCAAATTTTCTACAACAACTTTATCTATGTAGCCAAACAAATATTGAATGCGGAACCAATGCGCCTTACAAGTCAACCCGAGTGTGACAAAGAAAGACAGTGAATGATAGACGGCCAACGCAACCAGCGCACCGTAAAGACCATACTGAACAGCCATTACCACAGTAGCAAGCAATGCAAATGCACTACCAGAGATATTAGCCAATACATAACGGCGAATCTCCTTTTTACCATTGAGAATTGCCAGCAAGAGCGTATTCAGAACAAATAAGGGGAGTGTTACCCCAAACCAGACAAAAACGCCGTTAAGTGTTGTGTCGTGCAAAAACCATTTAGCTAATGGTTCCCGAAATAACACCACTAAGACACCGGTCAGTACTGAACCCATTAATGCAATAGTACCTGCACTGCGCCAAACTGTTTGTTGCTGATGCTCATCTTCATAAAATTCCGCAGTATATTTCGTCACGCCATTATTAATGGCACCACTAGCAATCGTGGTAATAATTTGTACCGCATTTTGAAACTGCCCCAGTGCGGCATAGCCTGCTGGCCCCACGTAGATTGCCAAGATTTTATTGATGCCCAGCAATGTGAGCATCCGAACCACCACCGCTACAGCATTAAGAAGACTTGTTTTAATCAGTGTCATAGTCAGCCACAATACCCGTTACACGCGGCAATCACAGACTCTAGCTCATCATCCGTCATCACCGGACTGACAGGCAAACTTAGCACCTTTTCATGCATGGACTCGGTAATCGGAAAGGAGAGTTCCGACCAATGGACAAACGCCTGCTGCTTGTGCGGTGCAACGGGGTAATGAATCAGTGTGGCTATTCCCTGCTCCGCCAGGTATTCCTGAAAGCCAGCACGGTCATCACATTGCACTACATAGAGATGAAACACATGATTCTGAATGCTTTCCATGGTACTGCTTTTCATCAGTGGTTGCCGAATCAGTGGGTTACTAATACCACGGGTATAGGCAAGGGCTATGGTTTGCCGACGACTGGTTTCACTGTCCAGGTACTGCAGTTTTACGCCCAGCATCGCTGCCTGAATTTCATCCAATCGGCTATTCACCCCCTGATAGAGATTTTTATATTTCTCGTGAGAGCCGTAGTTTCTCAGCGCTTTAATGGTCCTGAAAAGTTCTGGGTCGGAGGTAGTAATGGCCCCGGCATCACCTATTGCGCCCAGGTTCTTGCCCGGATAAAAACTGAAACCGGCCGCATCACCAAGACCACCCACTTTTTTTCCTTTATAAAGTGCGCCGTGGGCCTGGGCCCCATCTTCAATGACTTTCAGGTTGTATTTCCGGGCAATAGCATTGATTTCATCCATACCCGTCACCTGCCCATAGAGATGAACCGTAAGAATTGCCCTGGTTTTTCCGGTAATATGTTGTTCAATGAGTGCCGGGTTCAGGTTATAGGTTTCGGCATCCGGTTCCACCAATACAGGCTTTAAACCATTTTCAGTAATAGCCAGAATAGAAGCGATATAAGTGTTGGCAGGTACAATCACTTCGTCACCTTCAGCCATCATACCCAGTGCTTTATAAGCCCTGAGAATCAAAACCAGAGCATCAAGCCCATTAGCGACACCAAGGCAGTATTCTGTCTCACAGTATTGAGCAAATGCTGCTTCAAACTGTTCTACTTCATTGCCAAGAATATACCAACCGGAATCAATCACACGGCTTGCCGCTTCAATCAATGCTTCCCGGTATTGAGCATTGATGGCTTTTATATCTAGAAATGGAATCATTGTATGGCTTCTTAATTACACTTTCCGGAACAACAACACTGTCAAACATCTATATCTAATGGAAATTAGTAGTGTGGTACAGTCTAATCCGGATACTCATTCATCAGACTGTATAACCTGATGGGTTACCTAGTGATTTGACCAGCAGGATTGCCATAGACAGTAGCACCAGCAGCTACATTTTTAGTCACTACAGCACCAGCTCCAACCATTGCTCCTTCTCCGATAATAATACCGGGCAGAATCGTTGCATTAGCCCCAATGGAAGCACCTTTACATACCCGTGTCTTGAGGAATTCATCTGGATACTGTTTTGATTGGGGAGTTTTATCATTAGTAAAAGTGACATTAGGACCAATAAAGACATTGTCTTCAATGGTAATACCATCCCAGATTTGCACACCACTTTTAACCGTGACGTTATTGCCAATGACAACATCGTTTTCAATCAGGCAGTGAGAGCAGATATTAACATTATTGCCAATCTTAGCTTTGGGCAGCACTACGCAGAACTGCCAAACTCTGGTGTCATAACCAATCTTCTCTGACTGAACATCAGATAAAGGATGAATAAACATCAATTTGCAGCCTGCAGAAATTGTTCATAATCTCGAATATAATCCACTTCATCGTACAACTCACTGGCCAGAACCATCAGCACACAATCCTCAGTAAAATCGTACATTTCATGCCAAAGCATGGTACCGATAAGAATACCGGTGGTGGGTGAGCCTAACCGACAATCCACCGTCTCCCGACCATTATCCAGCAAAAACGAGCAAGCGCCCTTCACGCATACAGCAACCTGCTGCAGCGCCTTGTGTGCATGAAACCCCCGTCGTACATTTTCCGGGGTACCGTAAATATAATAGACCCGCTTGATCTCGAAAGGGATATTACGGTTCTGCTCCAACGCCACCAGGCCACCCCGGCCATCGGTGATTTCGTTAAAATAAATAAATTCCGGTTCCATTATCACGCTCCCTGCAATGCTTCAAATGCCAGCCTTGACAGGTATTGCCCGTAACTGGTTTTGCTCAATGTTTCACCTTTCTGGCGAAGATCGTCAACGGTCAGCCACTCATTGTTAAAAGCGATCTCCTCCAGGCAAGCCACTTTCATACCCTGTCGGTGCTCAATGGTCTGGATAAAATGGCCCGCTTCCAGCAGCGCATCATGGGTGCCGGTATCCAGCCAGGCAAAGCCACGGCCAAGCAGCTCTACGTGGAGTTTATTCTGTTCCAGGTAGACTCGGTTCAGATCGGTAATTTCAAGCTCGCCCCGCTCAGAAGGGTGAATCTCGCGGCTCAGGTCAACGACAGCGTTATCATAAAAATAGAGGCCGGTCACCGCATAGTGAGACTTGGGCTTTGCAGGCTTTTCTTCAAGTGAGGTCACTTTACCCTGACTGTCAAACGCTACAACACCAAAACGTTCTGGGTCAGCCACCTGATAGCCAAAGACAGTGGCTCCCTCTTTACGGGCCGCTGCTTCCTGCAATTTTGGGGTAAAACCCTGCCCGTAATAAATATTATCTCCCAGCACCAGCGCCACCCGGTCAGGTCCAATAAAGTTTCGCCCAATGGTAAAAGCCTGCACCAGCCCTTTCGGTTCCGGCTGAATGGCATAGCTCAGGTTAATACCAAACTGACTGCCATCCCCCAAAACATTAAAGAAGTGAAGCTGATCTTCCGGCGTGGTAATAATCAGAATATCCCGAATACCCGCCAGCATCAGCACTGATAACGGGTAATAAATCATCGGTTTGTCGTAGACCGGTAGCAGCTGCTTGGAGACACCCAATGTGATCGGATGCAACCGGGTACCGCTGCCACCGGCCAGGATAATTCCTTTCATTGTTTATTCCTTAATTGAACCCAGTCGTTCCCGCTGATAGCTGCCATCCTGGACATGTTGGCACCATTCACTGTTTTCCAGATACCACTGCACGGTTTTACGTAGCCCGGTTTCAAAAGTTTCTTGTGGTTTCCATCCCAGTTCAAGCCCAATTTTGCTGGCATCAATGGCATAACGATGGTCATGGCCCGGACGGTCGGTAACAAAAGTGATCAGGTTTTTATAGGCTGCAACACCTTCTGGCTTATTTGGAGCCAACTCTTCCAGCAAGGAACAGATAGCCAGAACTACTTCTATATTTTGTTTTTCGTTATTGCCGCCAATGTTATAGGTTTCACCTACCCTACCCTCAGTTACCACTTTGTAAAGTGCTCTGGCATGGTCTTCTACGAAAAGCCAGTCTCGAGTTTGTTTGCCACTGCCATAAACCGGCAGCGGCTTGCCTTCCAAGGCATTTAAAATCACCAGTGGAATCAGTTTTTCGGGAAAGTGATAAGGGCCATAGTTGTTGGAACAGTTGGTGATAATTACTGGTAGAGAATAAGTCCGATGCCAAGCTCGGACCAAGTGATCCGAGCCTGCTTTACTGGCTGAATAGGGTGAGCTTGGGGCATAAGGAGTTGTTTCGGTAAACAGGTCATCGGTTCCTTCCAGATCACCGTATACCTCATCAGTGGAAATATGATGGAAACGAAAGGCAGCCTTTTTCTCGGAAGCTAGCTTATTCCAATAAGCTCTGGCCACTTCCAGTAAGGTATAGGTACCAACAATATTGGTTTGAATAAACTCTGAAGGGCCATCAATGGAACGGTCTACATGGCTTTCTGCAGCCAGGTGCATTACCAGGTCGGGCTGAAATTTTGTAAACAGCTGCTGGATAATTGCGATATTGCTGATGTCTGATTGAACATAATGGTAACGTTCGCTGTCAGATACCGATAACAGTGACTCAAGATTCCCAGCATAGGTCAGCTTGTCAACATTAATGACCCGGTGTTTGGTTTCATTGATTAAAAAACGAATCAGTGCAGAGCCAATAAAGCCGGCACCGCCTGTGACTAGGATGGTTTTCATTATGGGATGTTCAAGTAGTTTAAGTGTTGGATAATGCTTTGCATACATTATCCAGAATTTACTGGGCTGGCTGGTTTAGTAGCAATGTAGGGTTTGTTATTTGCTCCCGACCGACGAGCTGAATGCCAGGATAAAAATATCTACGAGAAGATTATACGATTTCAAAACTTACAAATATGCGGAAAATCACTTTGTATCATGCGTTTGGCAAACCAACAGAACCAGAAATAGCCAACAAATTTTACTGTTAAAGTAAAACCTTAGTCTTGCTCTTTAACAAAAATAGCACCATCAATCACCACACCAGCCTGCTGCAAGCGTCGGTTAGCTGCTTCAATGTCTTTTACAGAGGTCTGTCCCGCCTGAATAATCATCAAATCGGTGGCGCACAGGCTGCCAACAACGGCCCCATCAGTCACATTAAGAATGGGCGGCACACTGATTAATACCACGTCATAATGACTGGATCCCCAGTCCAGAAGTTTTTGAAACCTGGTGCTCATTAACTGTTCAGATGGATTATCTGGATAGCTATTACCGGAAATCAAGTCCAGGTTTTCACTGACTGTGATCGCTGAGTGGTCGTTATTGATCATTTTTTCCGCCAGCCCATGCTCTCCAGCTGTATCAAAATGCTTGAACATTCTACCCTGGCGAAGGTCTGCATCCAGGAGTAATACTTTTTTACCCGCTTCGGCCAGCTCACTGGCTAACTGGATGATGACATGGTCCTGTTCAATAACCGGAGACGGACTGCAAACCATCGCCCGATTATTGGCTGCATTTTCCAACTGGTATAGCAGGTTGGTACGTAATACTTTGAAACCTTCGCGACATCCCGGTGTCGTTTTTAATTCCTCAGCGCTGGCCACTTCTGCAAATACAGTAAGCCCGGTTTTATTTTCTGCTTCTTCTGAAGTGCATAGCACCTTTCGCATCATTTCACGGACAAACACTACTACAATTCCCAGCATCCCTCCCAGCATAACTGCCAATACGATAACAAGGGTGTATTTGGGGCTAACCGGATCATCGCTGGACACCGGATCACTGAGCACATGACGATCATTTAAAGCGATAGCTTTGGCATTTTCCAATATATCGATATTGTTCTGGACTGCGTTCTGAGCCAATTTCAGTTCATTCAACCGAGCACTTTTTACAGGAACGTCCTGTTCTTGAGCCTGTGCTATCTCTTGTTGTGTTGTAAACAATCTGATTTTCAATAACGCCAGTGATTTTTCAATAGAACTCACCAGTGTTTGATTACGTTGTTCAAAATAGTAATCAATGAGGGTATTTAATAATTTGATATTTTCCTGAGGATTCGAGCCGCTCAGCGTAATTTCAAGAATACCAGTGCCTCTACCTTTTTCAGCAACCTGTAATCGGCCCTGAACGTCTTGTGCCACATTGGGCGCAGGAGTATCGGATTGAGATTGCTTTGCTGCAATGAAACTATGAATAAAGCCAGGACTCCTCATCTGCTCTATGGCAATACTTGAGCTGATTGAAAGATCCTCCACATGTTCAGTATCCCGCAAATTTAAAATCAGGCTGCTTTGGCTATGTTCAATTTTTATCAATGCACTTGCCTGATAAACCGGCTTAACCGCAAAAAGGTAGCACAGGGCAAGGACTAACGAAGCCAGTGTAATACCAATAACCCAACGTCTACCTCGGAACAGGATCGCTGCGATCTCAGAAAGGGAGATCATATCGTCGTCCATGGCTTGTACAGCATTATGTTCGGAATATTGTGTCATTTGAATTTTATCATTCAGAAGAAAAGGAACAAAAAGAAAGTCAGGGTCAGATACCGGGAAAAATCATGGAAGCTCACACTCGGCGAGGAGTTCAGACAAATATTGAGCGCTTATCGCTGCCTTTTTCGACTTACGTCTAAGCTTGCTTTAAAGGTTTCTGCATTCTTCGCCAGACTAGCTGCTAAGGGATTGGTTCGCTTTTTGCTGTTGATCCTCAGCCTGAAACCAAACGACTACTGAACAACAACATACTTTTCCCGAATCACTTTCCGGAAATTCTCAGGCACCTGATCCCAAACAAAAAGATCGACCCGAAATGGCAGGTTACTCTCTTCCAGCGCCTCCCTGAGTTCAGCTATCGCAATCGCCTGTTCCGGGCCGGAAAAGGCAACCATATCAAGGTCCGATGCTGAATGGGCCTTGCCATTGACTCTTGAGCCATAAGCCCAGACTTCGATATCTGGCAAATGTTTTTTCAGCAATGCCTGTAGCAGTAACAGTTCATCGTGTGTCAGGTCAAGGTGTTCCGGGGGATGATCGGTAGAGCAATTCATAACCAGGATTCCCCGCTCATGGTTTCGTATAAGGCAACCGCATCCTTAATAAAAGCACCCATTAAATCAAGTGCTGACTTTGCTTTTTCACCATCATAATCATGGGATGTATCAATGCGGCTATCCGCATAGATCAGCCACTGGGTAACATCCGACGGCAACAGTCGGTTTTCATTGGCAATACGGAACAATGGCTTCGGGCTGTTGGGGACGTCGGGTAACCCCAGGCTGTTTTTCAAATAGCGCTTTAGCACTTTCCACATGCAGTCATAACAGGTTTCAAATCGCTGGATAACGGACTCCGATACTGCCTCTTGCAGCCAGGCGGGTAATGTGTCATCAAGTGTTTGCAGATGATGATATTGGGATTCCAGCAGAGTGAGTGACTGTTTAAACTTGTCGTAGTCGATCATTTTTAATTGGCCTTGCCTCTTCTATTTTTAGTTCGCTGCCGGGACAACGCCACCGCTTCGCTCGGGCTTTCAGCGGAGTTCACCTTTATTGACAGCCATTACTGCTCGCCCTGGTACATCATTTCAATGAGATTGACGTGTACCCTCTCCGTTCATCCTGAGCGCCCTTCGGCTCGGCTCAGGATGCACGGACGAAGGGTGTTTGGCACGATCTATCATGGGCCGGAGTTTGCGCCCTTCGACAGGCTCAGGACGAACGGAGTGCAGAGGCATATGATAACAACAACCTGGTAAACTCATTGAAATCATGTACTAGGTAAAGCAGCCCCATAGCGCAAGGCAAAATCCCGAATATTACGATAGACCGTTAACAACTCGCTGACCAGCGGCAAGGCCCGGTTCAACGTCTCGGCATTCAGTTCACTGTCTTCCGGGTAGTCATGGGCAAAAGCGTTGCGCATCTCACGAAATAGAGGCCCTTGGGCTGCATTATCAATCGCCCCTATTTTTTTTTCCAGCCGGTTGAGCTTGTCGATAAAGGTGTTCAACGCCCCCTGCTCTCCCACCAAATCCAGCACCTGAGGGAAGAGTTTTGCGCCCATGGCATCCTGTAATTTACTGAACCGGGTGGCAAATTGATCCATGTACGCCACTTCAGCCGGGGCAAGGTTTTCAAACGCTTTGGCACTCAATGGAAACAGGCTTTTCACTTCGGCCATCACCCATTCAAGGCGCAAGGCATGACGGTCACAAATCCAGAGGGTGCGCCCGATAACGTCTGCTATTTGTCGTTCGCTACCCATTCCTTTGCCCTGCTCGGTTGCCATTCAATTGAATCCCGGTATTTCTGGCTTCATGGTGAATCGCTTCCCGGGGTTTTCCTCGTCGGTAGATGACCAGGTCAATTTTCAGGAATTATACCGCAGACAGTACTTTCGTACCCGATCAGCAATATCCAGCAAAATGGGTGTAGCCTGCAACGTTTCAGGAAAAATAACCCTCAGCGCTTCCGGCTGGTATTCGTGGGCAATGCTGTTACGCAATTCCCGGATTTCGATAAACCGGTGGGCATCCTCAATCAGCCCTTTTTTTTCTGCACGGTTGATTCTGTCCCTGACGGTGCCGACATCTTCCAGGTCAATGGTGTCGATCAGGCGAAATATTTTTTGTAACAGAATATCGTTAAAGCGGGCAAATCGTGCGGTGAGTGATTCGAATTTTTCCAAGTCTTCCTGTTCCGGCATCTGGTCATTAGTCAGTAGTATGGCCTGACAGCGATCCAGAGACCATTTTAGCAGGGCTTCCATCTGGGCCATGGCCAACAGCTGCTGTTCTAATAACAGGATTCTGTCGGTATTTTTTTTCCCTGCCTGTTGCTTTTTGCCTGACTCGTTAGTCATAGCCGGATTCCCTCTGCCAGCGCGATACGGGTGAATGGATCAGTATCGTCTGCGGCAATCACCAGGTCAATTTTCTGCTCTCCGATAATCTCGTACAGCGCCAGCCGTATGCCCGTCCTGTCTTTCAAACCCAGTGTTTTTGACAGGATGAGCAGGTCAATATCCCCTCCTTTTGCCTGGTCATTCGCCCTTGAGCCAAACAACCATATTTGCGCCTGAGGGTCTGCCTGATATATCACCTTTCTAATGGCGTTTTGCTCTTCGTTCGTGAGTCTCAATATTGCATAACCTATTTAGAAAGGCTGTGAAAAGCGCTGTAAAAAGACAATCCAGGTCTGTTGTCAATGTCGTTTAATCTTTAATCACTAACCAAGCCTGACCCCTTGCCTGGCAATTTCATGAATGGCCAGCGTTTCATGCCGGGTATCATGAATGAGGATATCCACTTTCAACTCACCCCAGCGGTCTTCAAATGCCAACCGGAAGTTAATTTTTCGTTCCAGGGTATTACCGATATTGTCTGCCTCAATATAAAGATCAATATCCCCCCCTTTTTTTGTATCATCAGCCCGGGAGCCAAACAGCCAGACGCGGGCATTTTCTGCTACATGTTTTCTTGCGAGTTCGACGATACTCTGTGCCATCGCCTCAGATATCCGCACGCTCTATCTCCGTTAGCTCTATTCCTTGCTGTTCACAGTAACGGTAGACATTCTCAGCCACCTTAAGCAGCAATGGCGTATTCTGCCATGCCATGTTTAACGCATTCACTCTTTCTGCCTCTGCTTCCGGATAGTCATGGGCAAACGCATTTCGGATCTCACGCCACTGACGCCATTGATCAGCAGAGTCCAGAATCCCTCGTTTTTCTATCCGGTTAAGAATATCTGCCATACTGACCGGCTCTTCATCCTCAGCCATCAGCAAAGTACGGAACACTTTACCACCAAGACAGTCCTGAAGATCACCATAGCGAACACGAAAAGCATCCAGCTTTTCCATCAGGTCTTCATCTGCGTTTTGCAAATCGTCCGCTGTCAGCGGTAAATCTGCCTTCAGCCTGACGACAGAAACAGACAACCGGGTAGCCGTGCGACAGGCCTGAAACCAGTTCTGCGTCAGCAATTTCAGGTATGAAGTATTCAGGGTCATCTCAGAATCCATTGATGCGGTTATAACTATTATTATTCAATAATACTGATATAACGATTCAAAGCCTCTTCCTGGGCGCTGGCCACTATGTCCATAAATCCCCCGTAGTCCTCTCGGGTAGGCGCTTTGTCCAGCGCCTCATAATAGGCCAGACGGTTTTCTTTGCGGATAATGACCGGTAAATAACCACTGCCCATCAAATCAAAGTTCATTAACAGCCGGGCGGATGGTACCATTTAACCAAATCATTTATCAGCTGTGGTAGGTGGTAATGGTCCGGGGGGGTGTGTTCTGCACCAGCAATAACAACATTCTGCTGCCGGTAGCGACCTGCATTGCCATCATCTATATTTTTCAGCACTAACTGGTGAATACTTAGCAGTAGAAAGAAAGGTTAGCAGCCGTTTTATAAGCTGCTCAATCTTATAAACCAACCGAAAAGTACGCTACCGCCCATCGGCTTAAGCATATGCCGAAACAGCTGCGCGGAGAACAACCAATCTACTCAAGCAAAAGTTGTATCAGCGTAAAAATTTTATGCGGCTCCCTAACGTAATAAGGCCTGTTTGAGGCCTTATTGTTTTAGTAGCTTTACAAGAACGGGGATTCTACACGACAGCCACGAAGTAATCACGACCGGAAAAGCACTTATTCGTGATTTTTTTATGAGGTTCATGACCAAGGCACCGAATATCTTTGGATTGCCCATCTTCAGGCAAAACTACCGGTGGTTGCTCCTTCACTGTCAGCGCCAGAGCACCTGGTGTTTTTTATCTATTTCCTCACGAAAACTATCGGGAATACTTTGCCAGGCAAGTGCCTGGACAATAATGGGTATATTGGAGTCCCGCAGGGTTTCGAGAAACAGGCTCAACTGCTCATAGTCTGTCATCTTGCCTGATCCGGGGGAAAGTGCACAGCCAAATCCAGGTCACTGTTGTCATGATTGGTTCCCTTGACCCGGCTGCCGTAAGCCCAGATTTAAGTATCCGGGGCAAATATCTGTTCAGCAATAGTGCAGATTGCCTTGCGATCCTTATCCCTGAGGTCAATCATTGTATCTATTGTCATAAGTTTTCCTGAATTTGTCACCTCAAGCGTCACCATAAGTTCGAGTTTTGAGCCTATTCTCAGGGTCGACATTAAGCTCAGGAACTCCGGCCTCATGTATTGTGCCTATCACCCTTCGACAAGCTCAGGATGAACGGAGATCGAACTCAAAATGCCGAAATTATTTCGGGACAATTCCTTACCCCTCCCCTTTCCATGAGTTTCAGATGGAACCACGAAGGACACAAAGAGCACGAAGGGCAAGAAAATCTCTTCGTACTCTTCGTGACCTTCGTGGTTCAGTCTTTGACTTCCCGAGGAAGGTAGTAGGCGGAATGTCTACCGTAAGAGAGCCTATTATGGAACATAACGAACCAGTATACCCTCAAGCCCTAACTCTTTCTTGATGGTAACCTTTAGCTGCTGAAGTTCATCCGGCCTTACTTCCGGCCCTATGTAGACCCGATAAAAAACCTTGCCTGTCTCTGTAGAAATTTTCTTCTGAAAAGCACTATACCCTTTAGTCTTTAGCTGCTTTTCCAGGTTTCGGGCATTGTTTTTATCCGCAAAGGTTGCCAACTGGAGAGACCAGGCTTTCAGATGTCCTGATTCATCCACACCTGTGGCTTTTTCAGTACGATCACTTTCTGGCTCGAGCACAGTTTCAGTGGAGGAAGGCACCACTTCAACAACATCCGGGGGAATATCCAGCTGGTCGACAAATGCAGGCACTGGGGGGGATTCAAGCTTAGGGGCTGCCGGGGGAGGCCTGGAGGTGACCAGAGGATGAGTCTCCCCTCCCCTGAACAGTGCGGGCGCGAGAATGATCAATAAGGCCAGCAATACCACAGCACCTATTAGTCTTTGCTTAAGTCCCTCGCCCAAGATACGCTCCGTAATGATAGATAAACAGTATTCATTCCTGCACAGATGGCGGGAAGTCAATTAAAGGTCAATGCCTGAAACTCATTGCATCTTAAGCGAATTCCAACTAAACCTACAACAATTAAGCGTGCATTACCGAAGGGACTTATCAGCATGGCTGAACCATTATACGAAACTGATTTTTACAGCTGGACACAGCAACAGGCAGAACTCGTTCGCCAGGGCAGGCTGGAAGAACTGGATTTGGACAATATCCTTGAGGAAATTGAAAGCATGGGCAGAAGCGAATACCGGCTGTTGAGTCACCGGCTGGATATTCTGCTCATGCATTTGCTGAAGTGGGCTTATCAACCTGATCACAGGAGCAGTAGCTGGCAGGGGTCTATCGAAGAGCAGCGATTTCGCATTCGGAAATTGATGAAAGAGAACCCCGGGCTAAAGCCAAAGATTAATAACGCCATGGTCGATGCCTATCCAGCGGCACGGATTTCTGCCTTTAAGGAAACCGGCATCAGCAAGGAGCATTTTCCAGACTCATGCCCATGGTCCTACGAACAAATTATGAATGAACAATTCTGGCCTGATATTTGAGTAATTTGTGAGACTGCCCCGGGCTTGGTGAATGTGGAGCAGCCTGTTTTGACTCGATATTGTGTGCCTTTCGTGAAACCTTTATTGTCCATGGGGTTAGCTGCATTCCGTCGGGGACCGTGGAAGGCAAACTCAGCACACCATTTCAATGAACTTAAGACGTACAATCTCCGTTCACCCTGAGCGGAGTCGAAGGGTGATTGGCACAATCTTTGTCCAGGGCATGGTGTTTACGCCCTTCGACTCCGCTCAGGACGAACGGAGTTTGGAAGTCATTGATAGAGGGAGTCCATCAATTTCACTGAAATCGTGTACTCAGTGGCTGTTGGTCAAGGCAGCAGATACCGTCATAAATGATCCAGTAACCAGCACCCTATCTCCAGATGTTGAGCGTTCAAGTGCATGATGCAATGCTTCAGCAACCTGCTGATAGCGATTAACTGAATACCCTCGATCAACCAGCCTCTTTGCCAGCTCTTGTTCAGCCAGCGCCCTTGGAGACTCAAACTGAGCAACGTACCACTCATCAATATCGCCACTTAAGCAGTCAACAACCGCCATATAATCCTTATCTTTACACATGGCAATCACTGCTCGTGTCTTACCTTCTGCCGGAGACTCGTCCAGACGCTGCTTGAGCATTTCTGCTGCCTGAGGATTGTGGGCAACATCCAGCACCACATCGATAGACTCTCCTGATTCATTTTCCATCATCAGCTTCTGGAACCGTCCGGTAACCGATACCTGTGACAAACCTTCTCGAACAGCTTCAATAGCGATAGGCTCTGGCAAAAATTGCAGCGCTTGCAATGCCGTCGCGGCATTATCAATCACGACATTGGGAACAGGGAGGTTGTTCAGCTGTTGATTTTCACTACCTGACCAGTGCCACGTATTACCCGATCTTGCCAGGGTAAACGCCTCTCCTCTGCAATACAGGGGACTGCCAAGACGCTCAGCCATGTCGGTGATTGCCTGCGGCACGGGCTGATCACCAAAGATCGCAGGTTTACTGGCACGAAATATTCCTGACTTCTCTTTGGCAATCGCTTCAATGCTAAAGCCAAGGTATTCCTGATGGTCGAGCGCCACCGTAGTAATTACCGACACATCCGGGTCAATCGCATTGGTAGCATCCAGTCGTCCACCCAGGCCGACTTCCATCAATGCCACATCCACCTCCGCCCTTTTAAAGCAGTCAACGGCAGCCAGGGTGGCAAATTCAAAATAGGTTAGCCATGTCGTTTTTCGACTTTCATTTATCGTCTCAAAAGCATCACATAGCCAGTCATCACTGACCTGTTCGCCATTAATGCGAATTCTTTCGTTAAACTTGAGAAAATGAGGTGATGTAAATAGACCTACCCTGTAACCGGCAGCCAGCAAAACAGCTTCAAGAACGGCCAGCGTCGAGCCTTTGCCATTGGTGCCCCCCACGGTGATAATGAACGGCGCGGGTTTGAGCAAATCCAGCCTGTCACCCACCAGCCGAATCCGGTCCAGCCCAAAGTCGATGTCATGCTCCGGACGAGTTTCTTCCATCCAGGTTAACCACTGTGCAAGGCTTTTTTCTTTCTTTTCAAAAGAAGACAACGTCACATCTCCAGACGTATGCATTCCCATGCAAGCCCCTCAGGGCCTGCGTGGGAATGAGAGAGATAAAAGGTGGGATCAGGCAACTTCTTCTGCAGGATCAGCAAGCTCCACATCTGCATCCGGCCTGCCCTGCATTTTCCGGCAAAGCCTGGCGATAGTGGATCGCAAATCAGAACGGGAAACGATCATATCAATAGCACCGTGATCCAGCAGGAATTCACTGCGCTGGAAGCCTTCCGGCAGCTTTTCCCGGACGGTCTGTTCAATCACCCTGGGACCGGCAAAACCAATCAGGGCACCGGGCTCAGCCATGTTGATATCACCGAGCATGGCCAGACTGGCAGAAACACCGCCGTACACCGGGTCAGTCATCACAGAGATATAAGGAATACCCGCCTGGCGCATTCTTTCCAGGGCCGCACTGGTTTTCGCCATCTGCATCAGGGAAAACAGGGCTTCCTGCATTCGGGCACCGCCACTGGCTGAAAAACAGATCAGCGGCATCTTCTCTGCCAGGCATAACTCGGCAGCACGGGCAAACTTTTCCCCGACCACCGACCCCATGGAGCCGCCCATAAAAGAAAACTCAAAGGCAACGGCCGCGACCGGAATGTCCTCGACGGTACCCCGCATGGCCACCAGGGCATCTTTTTCGCCGGTCTGCTTTTGCGCCGTTGCCAGTCGGTCACGGTACTTTTTAGTGTCGCGAAACTTCAGCCGGTCATTGGGCTCAAGGTCGGCAAACAGCTCTGCCTTTCCTTCCTTGTCAAGAAAGTAATCCAGTCGCGTGCGGGCACTGATTCGCATATGATGCTGGCACTTGGGACAAACACCCAGATTTCTATCCAGCTCGGGGCGATAGAGAAAGGCCTCACACTTTACGCACTTGCGCCAAAGCCCTTCTGGCACACTGCTGCTTTTCTGCGCAATAGCAGCGCGTGATAACGATGGAATCAGTTTATCGACTAACCAGTTGCTCATTCATTCGTCCTGTCATCGTCCATAGCTGAGCGCATTTCGGCAATTCGACTGGCAACGCGGTCAATGGAGGCCTGTCCCTCATTGCCATACTGAGCCAGCTCAGATACCAGCACACTGCCCGCAATAACACCGTCTGCCATTCGCCCGATGGCGGCAGCCGAGGCACCATCGCGGATACCAAAGCCAACACACACCGGAACGTCAGCAAAACGCCGGATGTGGTTGACCCGCTGTTCAACTTCTGCCGTATTCAGGGTTGCCGCACCGGTTACCCCTTTCAGGGATACATAATAGAGATAACCACTGGCAACCCGGCAGATCTTGGCAATTCGTTCATCGGATGTGGTCGGGGTAATCAGGTTGATCATATCAATACCACGGTTATGCAGCATATCCAGTAAATCACCTGCGGCTTCCGGTGGCAGATCCACCATCAGCACACCATCAACACCCGCCTGACTGGCCAACTCAACAAACCGCTGGTAGCCCATGATCTCTACCGGATTGAGATAGCCCATCAGGACAATCGGTGTGTCATTATCCCTTTCCCGGAATTCAGAAACCATTGCAAAAACGTCATGCAATGTAACACCGTGTGATACCGCCCGCTCATGGGCCTGGGCAATCACCGGACCATCCGCCACCGGGTCCGAGAACGGAAAACCCAGCTCAATCATATCCGCCCCATGGTCCACCAGCTGGTGCATGACCTCGACGGTCTTGCCCGGAGGGTCACCGGCAAGAATGTAGGGTATCAGTGCTTTACGTTCACGCCCCTGCAAGGTTTCAAAGCGGGCTTTGATTCTGTTTATTTCACGACTCATGCTGTGCCCACCTTATACTTCGAGGCCATCAATAGCGGCAACGGTATGAATATCCTTATCACCACGACCAGACAGGTTACAGATAATGATCTGGTCCTGGTCCATCGTGGGTGCCAGTTTATCAACCCAGGCCAGGGCATGGGCGCTTTCCAGCGCTGGCATAATGCCTTCCAGACGGGTCAGCTGGCGAAATGCCGCAAGAGCTTCTTCATCCGTTGCCGCCGGGTATTGTGCACGGCCGATATCTTTCAGGTAACTGTGTTCTGGTCCAACCCCCGGGTAGTCCAATCCGGCCGACACAGAGTGGCTCTCAATAATCTGGCCATGTTCGTTGGTCATCAGATAGGTTCTTGCGCCCTGCAAAACGCCCGGACGACCGGAACTCATCCGGGCCGCATGCTTATCGGTATCAACACCGTGCCCTGCCGCTTCAACACCGTACAGCTTTACCTCTTTATCCTGAATAAATTCGTGGAACAGCCCCATGGCATTGGAACCGCCACCCACACAGGCAACCAGGGCATCCGGCAGGCGGCCTTCTTTTTCCAGAATCTGCCGACGGGCTTCCCGGCCAATAATACTCTGCAGATTACGCACCATTTCAGGATAGGGTGAAGGGCCACAAACTGTGCCCAGCAGATAGAAGGTATCTTCAGGGCGTGCTACCCAATCCCTGAGTGCTTCATTAATCGCGTCTTTCAGCGTCTGGGAACCGGTTTCTACCGGTACCACGGTAGCCCCCAAAAGTTTCATGCGATAGACGTTCAATGCCTGACGTTTTACGTCCTTGGCACCCATATAAACCACACACTCCAACCCAAGGCGGGCGGCCACCGTCGCCGAGGCGACACCGTGCTGACCGGCACCGGTTTCGGCAATAATCCGGGTTTTCCCCATATGTTTGGCCAGTAGCGCCTGACCAACCGCATGGTTGATTTTGTGGGCACCGGTATGATTGAGATCTTCACGCTTCAGGTAGATCTTCGCGCCACCCAGCGCCCGAGTCCATCGCTCAGCAAAATAGAGCGGTGAAGGACGGCCGACAAAGTCAGCCAGGTCACGATCAAAATCTTCCTGAAAGGTCTTGTCTTGCCAGAGCTCACGCCAGGTGCGGTCAAGGTCTTCCAGCGCACCCATCAGGGTTTCAGCCACGAAACGTCCACCGTAACGGCCAAAATGCCCCATTAAATCCGGTTGATCGTACTTGTGTTCTTCAGAAGAAAGAACGGGGGACTCAAAAATTTCTTGATCGACCATCATCTTCCTGCCGCCTTGATAAAGGCTTTGATTTTATCGTGATCCTTAATGCCAGGCTGACTCTCTACGCCACTGCTGACATCAACTCCATAGGGTCGAACCCTGTTCACTGCCTGAGCGATATTATCAGGACTCAGACCTCCGGCCAGCACCATCGGTTTATTCAGCTCATGGGGTATCAAATCCCAGTCAAAAGACTCACCGGTGCCACCCACCTCCCCGGGCTTATAACTGTCCAGCAGGTAGCCACAGGCACTGGTATAGGGAGCCACCATGTCGGCCACGGCAATATCCGGACGAACACGGAAGGCCTTCATATAACGTACCCCCCAGCGGGCGCACTGGATTTCCGGTTCATTGCCATGAAATTGCAGAAGTGAAAGAGGAACCGCGTCCAGAACCGATTGAATCAGCTCATCGGAGGCATCGACAAACAGCCCAACCACCGAGACAAACGGCGGCAGAGCCCGGACAATCTCCACGGCCTGCTCAACCGTAACACAGCGACGGCTTCTCCGGTAAAACACCAGACCGATGGCATCCGCCCCGCTATCAGCAGCGATCAAACCATCATCAACACGGGTAATTCCGCAGATTTTTATACGAGGAGATACTTCCATTTCCCGGTGTTCTCTTTCCCACGCCCTGTGTCGGGAGATTACCCGGGACACAGAGCCAACCACAGGGTAAGGGTTTGAAGGTGCTTTCACACTGTCAATCCGAAGATCAATGCGAAAGAATAGGCAACCCCTGAGCGATCAATGATCTTATCAGAACATTTCGGTGATTACTGCACCTGGCAAATCATTTCAACGATTTTAATGAGCACAATCTCCGTTCACCCTGAGCGGAGTCGAAGGGTGATTGGCACCGTCTTTACGGTTGGTTCACAGTCCACCCCCTTCGACAGCCTCAGAATGAACGTGGTTCTGCAGCTCAGTAAGTTCTCCGCTACAGGACGAACAGAGTTTTCAGAGCAATAGAGAGGAACCCATCCATTGCACGGAAAACGTATGCCAGCTCCGGAAAAACCGCCGATTTAAAGCGGAATTAATGGCGCAATAAAGTGTGGGTTCGATTCACTGGCCGGCAACCCAAACACCTTATCGTATCCCGCATCGACAAAATAAAGCCCACAGGGCGAAGCGGTTACCCCACCCTGGGCACGATCCCGGGCATCCAGCACCTCTTTTGCCCAGCCAGGCTCACGCTTGCCGCAACCCACCGCCATCAACACCCCGGCAAAATTACGAATCATATGATGCAAAAACGCATTGGCCTGCACATCAATAACAATCAGTGGTCCGTGGCGGGAAATATCCAGCCGGGTCACATTTCTGACCGGGTTCTTTGCCTGACACTGAATCGCACGGTAAGAGGTAAAATCATGTTCGCCTACCAGGCACCCTGCTGCTGCCTTCATGCGCTCAACATCCAATGGCCGATAGTTCCAGGTCACCCCTTTGGAGAGGTGTGCTGGCCGAATGGGATGGTTATAAATCACGTAACGATAACGTCGCCACAGGGCAGAAAAGCGGGCATGAAAATCATCAGAAACCGGCTTCACCCAGTTTACGGCCACGTCATCCGGCAAATTGGCATTAGCGCCATAAGCCCAGCCCCGCTCGGTACGAACGGCATCCGTATCAAAATGAATAATCTGGTTACAGCCATGAACCCGGGCATCGGTTCTTCCTGCACAGACAACGGCAACAGGATGGTTTGCCACTTTTGACAGCGCAGCTTCTACAGCAGCCTGCACCGTGGGCAAACCGGTCTTGAGAACCTGCCAACCAAAAAAACGGGAGCCATCGTATTGAACACTGGCAGCATAACGGGGCATGAAAGAAAAACACCTATAGAAAATAGCCAAAGGCAGAATTTAAGCAGGAGTGCGCGGGTAGATTACCACCAGGAGATGTTCCCGGGTTAGTGCAGCCAAGCTCTGAAATACATAAATAAACACCTCGTTGCCACAACCTCTCCGGACTCATTCCCATGGTCCCGAGGTTGTCGCAAAACCGGTTCTACAGGATGGAATCGTAACAGATTCATCACCCGCTGCTGAAGCACTCTTATCCTTTGCTTCTGTCTGGTGATCTCTGCTGTATAATCCTTTCAGTTGCATCAATTGACTCAGTCGAGATTATTCTTGGTCTGTTCGTCAGGGCTCCCGCCCACAGCGGTTGTCAAACCAAGGCGTTCTGCAGCCATTCCGGCACCGGAAAAGGCTGCTTTTGCTGTATAGTCCAGCGCTTTTCCCACCAGGTACCCGACACCTCCACCAACCACGACGGAGCCTGTGCCAGACAGGATTCGGTTCAAAGCATCAGGATGATTCGCACGTATGGCCGCATGTTTTTCTGGTGGCCCCAGTAGCATTAATGGACTTGTGATGGCACTACTGCAACCCAGACCACAGAGCGCCCCTGCGTAGGTACACGCCTGGACAATATGAGAATCCTGCTGAATGAATGGAGTGATACCAAGGTGATTCATATACGTGGATACGGTATCACGAATTTTCACAGAAGCATGCCAGAAGGCGGTACAACCGTGATAGACCCCTTTCCCGATGAGGTTTCCCGCAAAGCCATAAGCGCCCGCATATAAGGCGCGATTCAGAAAATTGTCATCGACCGCGAAGCGGGCTGTATGAAAGCCAAAAGCCAGCCCTGTCATGGTACCAGCCAAAGCCAGAGAATCCTTCATTACTGAGGCAGGAACAATAATGTTGTTCGTTGAGCCTGTACCAAAGTTGATATCCATTGTTAAGTCCCTCTCAGATATAAGAACGTGACGTTTTACGGAAGGCGACCATGTAGATACTCAAGCCAGGAAAAAGTTCCTGCTGGCAGGTTTTGACGGGTTGTCGTGCCTCCGCACTCCGTTCGTCCTGAGCCTGTCGAAGGGCGGAAACTCCGGACTCTGATAGATCGCGCTAAGCACCCTTCGACTCCGCTCAGGGTGAACGGAGATGGTACACATCAAACTCATTGAAACCATGAACTAGAGGGCTTTGTGCACAAACAGGTGGCTGTCTACCTGTTCAGCGACCAGTGGCTATCGATCTAAGGCATTCAGCCGCCATTCTGACACCGGAAAAGGCGGCTTTTGCCGTATAGTCCAGCGTTTTTCCCACCAGATATCCGACACCGGCACCGAGCATTACCGAGCCTGAGCCAGACTTGATTCGGTCCATAACATCAGGAGGAGGCCAGCAAGGAGGAGGCTCATAATTGCGGCCCCAGTGCCCACGTCTTTCAATTTCTATTGCCTCTTCTGACAGAATCAGTAATGGAGCTTCGAGGGCACTACTGCAACACAGGCCATACCACGCTCCTGCGCAGGTAAATGCCTGGACAATATGAGAATCCTGACTGAAGGGGGTAAAACCAAGGTTATTCATACACGTGGATACGGTAGCACGAATAACCTCAGAGCCTTTCCAGAAGGCGGCACAACCGTGATAGGCATTTTGTGCAATAAGGTATCCAGCAGTGCCACAACCGCCCAAATATGCGCGATGAGTCAGCACATTGTCGTCGTCCGAGGACATAGATACAAAAGAGCCAAAAGCAAGCCCTGACAGGGTACCTGCCACAGACAAAGTATCCTTGATTACAGAGGTAGAAATAACAAAGTCGGTTGTCGAACCTGCACCTGAATTGGTATTCACAGTTGAGCCGCTATCCCGGGCAATATGAGAATCCTGACTGGTGGGGGTAACATCAGGGTTATTGATATGTGTGGATACTGTATCAGGAATTTCCACAGCTCGTTGCCAGAAGGCGGCACAACTGTGATAGGCAGTTTTGGCGATGAGGTGCCCCGCAACGCTGCAAGCGCCCATATATAAGGCGCGATTCCGAAAACTGTCGTCGTTCGGGAGGCGGGTTACAAGAAAGCCGAAAGCAAGCCCTGACAGGGTACCTGCCAAGGTCAGGGCATCCTTCGCTACAGAGGAAGAAATAACAACATTGGTCGTCGAACCTGCGCCTGAGTCGATATTCATAGTTAAGCCGCTATCGATGGAAGAATCTAACGTTTAACGTGAGGTAACCCTGTAGATGCCCAAGCCAGCAAAAAGTTCCTGCTGGCAGGTAATGAGGGAATTTTCGGCACATTCACGACCACACCCGTGCCGTTCAGACATTACGGGGGTTGGTACGCAACACGTGGCTGTGTTTGCAAAATGGAAATTTTTATTCTCGGCCAGCTTCCTGGAAATGAGTTTCTGTTTCAGTTCCGTCAGGTGATCTTTGCCGTACCATTTCTGCGGAACGGCTCAGCAGGATTTCTTCAGCAGACTCTGAATGCTGATGGATTCTCCCTGAGCTACCCGAGGCAACCTCAGGGCTCTCGCTCACAGTGGTTTTCAATCCAAGACGATCAGCAGCCATTTTGGCACCGGAAATGGCTGCCTTTGCGGTAAGGTCCAGCCCTTTCCCCAATAGATATCCAACACCCCCACCTAACATGGCCGAGCTTGTGCCAGCCATCAGAACCCGGGCAGCGTAAAAGGTGTTGTCAATGTAAGGATCAGGAGGTGCTGACGGATCGACAAGGTTCCGGGCTGGTCGCTGCCGCAAGGGGCTGTACCTCAAGCCTAAGTAAGCTCCTGCGTAGGTTGATGCTTTGACAATGTGAGATTCCTCATTGAAAGGGGTAATGGGCAGATTAGTCATAAGCGTGGTTACGGAATCATGTACAGCCACAGCTGAGTTCCAGAGGGCGGCAACACCGTGATGGACACTTTCAGCTAACAGGTATCCCGTGGCGCCAACAACGCCAGCAAGACAGGCGCGATTCAGATAGTTGTCGCCAGCATAAGTAGAGACACCATAGCCCAAAAAAAACGATAGAGTGGTAACTCCCGTAACCACAATATCAGCGAATTCAGAAGTGTTATTCACGCCATTGGCATTGGCATTGGTGCCAGCACCTGGGTTGACATTCATTGTTGAGCATATCCTTGATTAAAAAATGGGTATTTAACGTAATTTAACCACTTGGATGTTCAAGCCAGAAAAAAGTTCCTGTAGACAGGTAATAAAAAGGCCTTTTCAGCACCAGCGGTAAAGACCAGGAGCGAATCAGCCAATTCGCCCCTGGTAAAAACGAAACCCGGTTCAATCAAGTGCCAATCACCCCGCCATCATCTTTGGTAATCAGCACAGTACTCGACCGGGGCCGTGTAATTCCATCACTGGCCGGAAAGCTGATGGCCGGATGCTGGATATTAACCCACATGGCTTTGCCATCAGGCGTGGTGGTCACACCAGTGATTTCACACCCTCTCGGGCCAGTCAGAAAGCGTTTCACTTCTGCGGTGACCGGATCGCAGCAGAGCATCTGATTGGTGCCCATATTGCTGTTGCGTTCCTCATCGTCACCGTAATCGGTCTGAATCCAGAGGCGGCCCTGATAGTCAAACCAGATACCATCCGGCGAAGAGAAAATATCACCCTTGATATCTCCCACGAAGTGTTCAGGTACCGGGCTGCCATCCGCCAGTGTCGCGCCAGGGCGGTCACCGGCCAGCAGGAACATCTCCCAGTTGAAATGGGTGGCCGTGGGATCAGCGTTTGCCTCGGTAAAACGAACAATCTGACCATGGCGGTTATCTTCCCGGGGATTGACGGCATTGGTTTGCTGATCCTCTTTTTGGCCCCGGTGCTTATTATTGGTCAGCGTGACATAGACTTCCCGGGTCTGCGGATGCACGGCAACCCATTCCGGGCGGTCCATGGTTGTGGCCCCCAGAATATCCGCAGCACGACGGGCGTGTACCAGCACATCGGCCTGACTGGTAAAACCATTGCGACGGGTCAGGCCGTTGTGGCCAAACACCAGTGGCCGCCACTCACCACGGCCATCATCATGGAACACCGCCACATAAAGAGTGCCATGATCCAGAATATCCCGGTTGGCCGCTGGATTACCGGGTTTATAGGCCTGATCCGGCACAAACTTATACACGTATTCGCCGCGGGTATCGTCGCCAAAATAGAATGCCATACGACCATCATCACCCAGCGAAAGTGTTGAACACTCTCTGACCAGTCGTCCCATGGAGGTGCGCTTTTTCGGGGTGCTGTCCGGTGAAAAAGGGTCAATTTCCACTACCCAGCCAAAACGGTTGGGTTCGTTAACATAACCGCCATGAGGGGCATGGTGATCAGGTGTCGCATTAAAACGGGGTTCTACTGACTCCCAGGCATAGTATTTACTGTTCTTGTCCTGGGCCACACCATACCGCTGGTGGGCTGGGCGTTGCTGATAATCTTCAGCATCACGGTTAACAAAGTAGTTCTTCCAGTTCTCTTCACAAGTGAGATAAGTCCCCCAGGGTGTTACACCCATGGCGCAGTTATTCAAAGTGCCCAGCACCTCAAGCCCAGCAGGGTCTGCCACGGTTTTCAGAAAATCAGTACCGGACACTTCGCCGGTCAGATCCATGGGGGTAAACCCGGTGATCCTGCGGTTATAGCGGGAATCCTTGACTTGCTGCCAGTGACCATCCGACTGCTTGCGAACTTCGATAATACTGACACCGTGGGCCGCCATCTCCTTTTTCACTTCATGCGCCGGGCGCTGTTTAAATCCCTGCGGGTTTTCAGTGATGGTCAGACCATTAGGGTGAAGCGTAGGATTAATGTACTCATGATTCATGACCAGCAGGCCATGGTCGTCCGGCTGGTCCGCAAATGGGAAGAACCAGATCCCATCGTGATTCTGGCCTGCCTGCTTCATCTGCTCCCGCCAGCTGTTGCTGCCATCTGGCCGCCAGGGTCTGGCACCTTTCTCTACCGGGTCACCCCATGAAAAAAAGACGCTGGCCGTATAGCCTTCAGGCACATTGATGGCATCGAACATGGGGTCCTGCTCAATGGGAATGGGCTTGAATCCGATGTCCGCCCGCCGCAGGTTTCCAACAGTACTGCCACCCAGAGCATTATGACTCTGCCCGGTCGTGCCCATACAGCCAGCCAGAAAGCCTGCCATGGCAAGACCCAGGCCACCTTTCATAAAGTTCCGCCGACTTTTTTCTACCACGTCATCCAGGGTACTGTTGCCAGAGAAGTTATCTGGCTGATCATCCAGCGACTCCAGCTGTTCATGAAAATCACGATGGTTCTGTAACTTTGAAGATCCGGCTTCCATGATTATCCCTCATCGTTAAGTAAACACACTGTTATTGAAAGAATGATTTGCTGAGAGATTAGGCGATGACTGTTACAGATTTATTGCTATCAAGTTTCAATTAGATGAAAAAAGCTCTGCAAGAAAACGGAGCAAATTGTGGAGAGAAAGTCAGCCGAAACGGTTGCTACCTATCCGGGAAAGACAGATAGCATCAGGCTATTTCAGGAAGGTACTACTTCAAATTTTATCTCAGCATCTTTTTCCAGCCGCTCAATAAGCCGATCACCAAATAACGTGGATGTTGTCCAGAAACCGCCCGCCCTCCCGCTCTTCTGCTGCTTATCGTGGAAGTCCAGGGCCAATCCTGCAGCCACCTGCCCCAGCATTCTGGCGGTAGAGCCATACCCCGGATCGCCCTGGCCAACAACACGGGTGCGAATTTCCTGGCCATCTGCTGTTTTGCCCAGAAAGCGAATATCATAAAACCCGGTTTTCTGGGCTTCGGGAGAAGGTCCCTCACCCGGTTTGGGCAACACAAATCGCTCCATAAACCAGCGGGTTGGCTTAATCACCATGGACAGCATAAACAGACCCAGTCCGCCAACCAGGGCGGAAGACTGTAAACGACCTTTAAAACCAGCCCCCATCAGCATGGCTTCGCTGTACCTGAAATCCCTGCCATAAGGAAATTCAGCCAATGCATTGGAACGAAGGACCACCCGGGAATTAATGCCAGCCATAATGAAAGGTGCCAGCCACGCCCCAAAGCCGGAATCATACGTCGGTGTTTTAACAACTTCCTGTCTGGCCTTCAAGCTTTCATTGTCAGGGCAGAGCAGATAAGGGTTGGCCAACTGTCGGCGTAATGCCGGGTTGTTTGCCGCCTCACGGGTGAGGTTAGTTATACTGGCCAGCGTGCCACCGGATATACCACCTCTGGCGGCTTTCACCCGCATGCTGATATCTGAACAGAATGAACCCAAAACTTCCCTGGCTTTTTTCTGGGTAAAGTACACGCCCAAATCAGAAGGTATTGAGTCAAAGCCACTGCAATGAACAATGCGTGCACCGCTGTTGCGTGCCGTTTCCTCATACCGGTCCAACATCTGTCGGATCCATTGCACCTCTCCGGTCAGGTCGCAATAATCAGTACCACTTTCTGCACAAGTCTTGACCAGTGATTCGCCGTAAAGTGCATAAGGTCCCACTGTCGAAACAATGACCCGGGTTTGCTGGCACAATGCTTTCAATGAAGTCTCATCAGCAGCGTCAGCCAGCAGCACAGGTAGCTCAGGCTGTTGTAAGTTCTGCTTTAATTGAGCCAGTTTCGCTTGAGAGCGCCCTGCTATCGCCCAGTTAAGGCGTTCCTGGTCATTGTCGTTAAATCTATCAACCAGGTACTGGCAAAGTAGTTGTCCAACGAAGCTGGTCGCCCCGAATACAATCACATCAAATTGATTATTCATAAACTCAGGAGATCTCTGTACTTTGTCGTTTTTATAAGAGACATACAGCCTACAGAATTGAGTATAAAAATGGAAAAGATAAAAGAGATATAGTCAAGGACCATCCACTCGATAACGCCGGACAGATTATCATTTTGAACTTATGAGCCATGAATGGGTCTCTTTATGATCATTTAAATCAAACTAAAATAGTTGGTTGACTTTATGAATCCAGGTTTTCCTCACGAGACAAGCAGTATTTATTACCCGACAAGCTCCGCACCAAAGCAAACAGCTTATGGTCAATCTGCTACCAATGGCCCAGATCCAAACGGAGCCGTTCAACATGAACGGATTAAAATCACCAGAACCATTCGAACAGAAGGCCTGAAGCCCGATCTGCATTGCTTTCATTCAAAACAACCTTCAAGCAACCCCTTACAACCCGGTAGAGTTAGAGCTGACTATGCACACCAGCCATATTTTAATCAGCAGCCCCTGAACTACCCGGCAACCAACCACTACAGTAATACCTCCATGACCTCAGCCAGCCAGCCCATACCAGCCCATCAGATTACTCGCTCTGACAGCCATCTGGACAAGGTACAATGTAACCAGGTGCTGGCAAAACCCACAACAGATCTACAAACACAAAACGAAATTACTGACCTCCTGAGTGAGATTTGTGACCAAGCATCCGTTCCACCACAAAATCAAATGGGCAAGACCGGCTCATCCTTTACGACATACCAGCCTGCGAACATTTATGCCAGTCATTCTATTTATCCGGGCACGCGGTTTTCAGACACGAAAGAGTCAGCCTTCTGGCACTTTTCGCAGGGCAATCAAGCCTTTCATACTTCGTATCCTGGATTCAGAGCAGGCGAAAATGCCAGTATCATGGGCTACGGACAGCAGCCCCTCACACCAACAATCGCACAATCAGAAAACTTTATACCAAGCCCTCTCCTTTCATCACCAAGAAAGCGTCTGCAAAATCAGGACTTGAGTCATCAGGCAAAATTCGGTGCGTTTACTCCCACAAAACCTTATCTCAACACCACGGCTTACAACAGCAATTCAACCACAAAATCAAATGGTGCCAATTACCAAAACTTATTTACTGCGAACCAAATGAACCATTGGATGTACTCAAACGAACTGCAATGTTTTGCAAATACCCAGCCTGCTTACTCAGCGGCCAGTAGTGATTATTTCCAGCAGCAAATGGCTCAGACCGCAGCCTACAAAAGCTATATGACGCAAAACCTCCCAACACCACATGTACAAAATCTTGCCGCCAGACCTTTACCTCCCGGGCAGTCAACAAGGCCTGAGCACTCGGCAAACAGTTATCCTGTTCCGGTTTCGGTTTCGTCACGTTCCGCTGATCAACCAGGCTCATCATCCCTGATTGCTCCCGCGGACAAATCAGCACCACAAGATTCCAATACTTTGCAACAAAGCACGGATTACCCTGATACCCAGACCAAAAATACCAGTAAAGAAACACACACCCCCCCGTCACCGGAAAGTAAAGCATCTGATGACAGTAGCAATGAGGTTGATTTTAATTGGCAAGCTCCTGAGTTTCAGAGGGAGTCTGACGAGATTGTGTCATTAATCCACGGGACCGAAAATCTATTGGGTATACAAAAACTGGATTTGCCCTGGATTACCACCGCACAGGCATTAATTATTGCCGCAGATGCCATTGACGGCAACATAACCGAAGCCACGATGCATATATTGCGATTAGGCCTTTTAATGGACCAGCCAAATGAGCCAGACAATCCACTTGAGGATGTCAACCCGGAGATGGCCAAGCTAGTCAATGACTGGTATGAGCAAAGCGAAGAAGACAAAATAGAATCTGAATACTTTGAATTGCTGAATGCCATTAATCGATATAGACGAACGAAAGGTGAACCAGCATTGCAGGAAAGCACTTCTTGTAGCAGCGTTCTTGAAATAGCTAATGAAATATTACAGTCTGAAAGGAACGCAATGAGTAGTGATTCTTTACCACCAAAGCGTGACAGAGCCTTCCTGCCTGAATACATCCAAACTGCCTTAAAATACATTCAAGGTGATAAGGAGTAGAAAAAGTTTTTGAAAACAAAAGAAGGAAATATGGCGGTGAGGGAGGGATTCGAACCCTCGATACGGCTACAAACCGTATACTCCCTTAGCAGGGGAGCGCCTTCAGCCTCTCGGCCACCTCACCGGGAACGATGGCTATGTTACCCTGAGCGCCTTGAAAAGCAAGTTTTTTTTAACCAGGGAATTTTTTAGCCATCTTCCAAAGCCTCAGGTATGTGCTGTTTCCTGCCCCGAAGTTGCAGGAATCTTACAGACTAAAACAGTACTGAAATTTGAATCAGCATCACGATCTTTTTGCTCATTGAAGCAGTAGATAAATAAATGATCACCGTCGGGGCTAAACTTGACCATTCCAACGCGATGATCCAGTACTATCTTGTCTTTTTCAACCCATTTGCCGTCAGCATCAATACCCCAAAGCTGCACAAGGCCTGGCTGGCGCTGGTCGTTACTGTCTAGTTTGTTGCCGTAGGTCAGAAAATGATTTTCCGGACCATTAAAACGCACTCCTTCGATCCCGTAGACACCAAGATTCGAGGTCGAGTTCGTCTGCGCCAGCTTGATCCACTCACCATTCGTTTCACGCCCGAGAATACTGGCGGTGCCCAAACTAGTGCTATAGGCAAGGTTCCCTGAATGGGAAAACTGGGCATCAAGAATATGATCTGAATGTTTAACCACCAGTTGTTTATGCAGATTTCCCTGACTGTCCAGGCCCTGAATTTTGAGATTCCCTCTAAGATCAAGGGTCAGTACACTGTCCTCCTGAGCGTTGAAGGCAGCATGGGAAATCCCCATCTGATAATTACCTGCCCTTGCTTTCTCAACAAGATTACCCGCCCCATCATCACCCCAAATGCAGGCAAATTCCGAATCAAAGCCATAGCTCAACATCAGGTCCTCTGAGGGGCTGAAGATGATGTCGCTACTGCCTGGGTGCTCTAGGGTTTGAGCTTTACCCGGCCTGCGGCAGTCGAGGACTTTATAGATGACATTGGTCGGTCTGCAGATGGTTTCGCTGCCGCTGCCCTCTGGTTTATAAAGACTTGCCCGTAACATACGCCCGGAGGGACTGAATCGTGCATAGGCACAATTCTGCATTTCAGTTTGTACTACCCAGGCACCGTCATCATTGTAGCCAGAAATCAAGGCGTTACGATCTTTATCAACAGTCAACGTGTGTTGGCCGGAGGCATTAATGGACGCATAATCTACGCTTCCCTCATGCTCGTTGAGGTGATTTAACCTACCTTCAGGATGAATGATTTCCCCAATCTGCAACCAATTGCCATCAGCATCGCATCCCACAAAGACTTCCTCGTTACCCTCGGTCAAGATCAGGGCATGCCGCTCATCATCACTGAACTGGACGCTTAAAATCTTGCTGTTACACTCAATGGTCTTTATTTTCTCCAGACACTTGTTCTGATCATCACAGTTCCAAAAGGTCGCTGTTCTGTCCTCGCACGTCAGTATACAATTGCTCCTGGCCCCGAAGCATATTTGAACAGAATCCTTCATCGGCCAGTGACGGATCTCTTTATTCTGGGTCAGAGGGGTCCAACGGCCATTGATATCCTCCCCCCATACGCTGATTTTACCGGTTTGAACATCCCTGGTTATGATCTTGTCCTGCAAAGGGCTGCAGTCTGGCATCTCTTTAGGGCTTTCTTCATTTCCGGGGGTGCGATCAAACGCCACCTCATCCTGGCCAGGATCAATATCTTTACTCTTACTCACCAGGACACTGCCATCGTGGTTGTCTCTCAGGATTGTGAGCCCCCCCGACTCGTTGTCGTAACGCAAGACAGCGTTAGGAGCCAGGGAATGCCATTTGTGTTCATCCAGCCATTTGCCATCCGTACCCGGTCGCCAGATGCCAAGGCGATAATCGTCCCTGGAGCAGCCATGGATAACCAGGCCTTGATCCTCTGGGCTGAAACTGGCATCAAAAACACCGTAATTAAAGCTGAACTGAGCTGTTAATCGCAGGTAATCTCTCTGGCAGTGGAAGATATCTTCCACCATTGGGTCAATTGTGTCCGGCTGCCTGTTATTGACAGCAACATCCGGTAACTGTCCATGCTGTTGCATTGCACCGGACAAACCATCTTTTGATGACTGCTGCATCATGGAAACAGGCAGCTCGGCAATCTTGCGTTGATCGGTAGTAGTGGTGATACCCGGTTCAGGTGGTAGATCTGGTGTCAACTGTTTCAGCGATGGTGTCTGATCCGATGCAGGGACTTTCTCGATGCATTTATTAAAGGCCTCCGCTGCCCCATGCAGTTTTTTCAGATCATCAAGTGTCTGAAGCCCACCGGCTTCTGATCTGGCCGCTGGCACACTGATTGCTGTTGTTGGATGCATGATAAATAACTCCGGTCGTATTGACAAAAAGGGGACTAATCAATGAGGCGATGAGTCAGAAACACCCTTTTTTTTGACTGTCTGACCATTCAGCTTCTGAACTGTAGATCAGCGCATTTGACAAAAGTTCCTGCTTTAAGAGATTTTTTTAATTCAGGGTCATGATACCAATCATGCCGTCTGGGAGGCTGACCGAGAATAGCGCCCGTCTAGGCGACTAGGCGACCCCGTAGCGAGGATGGCAGAAAATTGAGGATAAAAAGTCGGAAATTTTTAGTGAATAGTGGTTCTATTTGCTAAAAATTTCCGACTTTTTAGACCAATTTGCTGCCACCGCACGACTGCATGGATGCAGGAGCTAGAACAACGCAGGAGCAGTTGCCGCGTAGGGCAGTCTATTCTCGGCCAGCCTCCTAACCCGGATATTTCATAAACTGCCCCGAATCTCGCGCAGGACTTTGTCGCTCTAAGGGATTTTGTGAGGGAGCACCGTACCGGGGAGTACGGTCGACTGAGCAAAACTCCCTTAGAGCGGCAAAGGACAAGCGAGATCGGGAGCACGTTTATGAAATATCCGGGCTAAGTCCCGTGATGAGCAGAATAGCCCCTTAAGACATCGCGTTGCGAACAATCATTCGATACCATTTGACCAAATACAGATACAAAAAAGCCTGACAAACTTTCAGGCTTTTTTGAAACTGTCTGCCGGGATTAACAAGGTTCCCTTAATCAAATCAGAGATATAAACGACAGTTTAATAGTTATCAGTAAGACTCGTAAGATTCAGACTCGTATCCGGACTCGTAACCTTCATCTTCTTCATAAGAGCGACCAGTTCCTCCTTTCTTGTGCTCTTTTTCTTTTTGAATTCTCTGGTAAATTTCTTCCCGATGAACTGCAACCTCTTTTGGTGCGTTAACACCGATACGAACCTGGTTACCTTTAACACCCAGAACAGTGACAGTGACCTCGTCCCCTACCATCAGTGTCTCTCCTACGCGGCGAGTCAGAATCAGCATTTCAATCTCCTTATTTACATCTCTGTTAAGTCAACAACCGTCAATTCTGAGCACGCTGGTGCATTGGTTAGAAGCTGATGATATCACCCAGAATGATCGCGTGAAATTACACGACACCAACCCCAGTACAGACATTATTTCACCTTAAAATTGCCTGACCTTTAAACTGCTTTAGTACTCAGTTCAAAGTAATGAAGTATATGTCAGCTCAACCGTTCATGCTTAAGAATTATTCAGCAAACCCAGTCTAGTCACCAAGTTCAGGATTTCCATTCGTATTTCTACCTGCCGGAAATGGTTTTTGGGCTTGATAACTCTACGCGCTTTACTTTTGACTGCTTTTGAATACCTGTTGCTCTTTCCACCCTTGCAATTTCAGGTGGGTTTGGAGCAGAAGAGCCCCCTTACGAGGCTCACGATTTTATTTATATTGACGTTTTAGACCCCATTATCTTCCATTGGTTCCCTGTCCAGCTGAAAAGCCGAGTGGAGCGCCCGAACAGCGAGCTCCAGGTATTTCTCTGCAATGATAACGGAAACCTTGATTTCGGACGTTGAGATGATCTGGATGTTAATCCCTTCAGCCGCCAGCGCTTCAAACATCTTGGTGGCTACCCCCGCATGGGAGCGCATGCCAACGCCGACAATGGAAACCTTGGCGATTTTCATATCACCGTGGTATTCAAGGGCTTCGAGCTCTTTAACAATCTGCTCAACCACCACTTTTGCCCGCTCATAATCATTACGATGAACGGTAAAGGTGAAATCGGTGGTTTTGTCCTCAGCCGTATTCTGGACAATCATATCCACTTCAATATTGGCCCGGCTGACCGGCCCCAGAATCCGGGATGCCACACCGGGAATATCGGGCACGCCCTTAATGGTCAGCTTGGCTTCATCTCGGTTGAATGCGATGCCGGAAACTACCGGTGATTCCATGGCGATACCCTCATCCAGTGTAATCAGTGTTCCAGGGCCATCCTGGAAGGTGTGCAGAACTCTCAGGTTAACATTGTATTTGCCAGCAAACTCGACAGCCCTGATCTGCAGGACCTTGGAGCCCAGACTGGCCATTTCCAGCATTTCTTCAAAGGTGATCTTGTCCAGCCGACGGGCTCCCTCAACCACTCGCGGGTCAGTGGTGTAAACACCATCGACATCCGTGTATATCTGGCATTCATCAGCCTTCAGGGCCGCTGCCAGGGCTACTGCCGTGGTATCCGAACCTCCCCGCCCCAGGGTGGTGATATTATTTTCTTCGTCACGCCCCTGGAAACCGGCCACCACAACCACGCGCCCCAACTCCAGGCCCCTGACGATACGCTCGGTATCAATGCGCTGGATGCGGGCCTTGGTGTGGACACTGTCAGTAACAATAGCTACCTGACTACCGGTATAGGACGTCGCAGGGCAGCCCCGCTCATTCAGGGCCATACTCAAAAGACCGATGGTCACCTGCTCGCCCGTCGAGAGGATAACATCCATCTCCCGTGGCGTCGGCTGTGACTGCATGGATCGGGCAAGCTCCACCAGCCGGTTGGTTTCACCACTCATGGCGGAAACCACAACGACCACGTCGTGCCCCTGTTCGCGGAACCCTTTGACCTTATCAGCAACACCCTGAATGCGTTCAGTGGTGCCTACTGAGGTGCCGCCAAATTTCTGTACTATTAGCGCCATTTTATTCGTTCTACTTCAATCAGCCATGACCCGGAGGCTGACCGGGAATAGAGCGCCTTACTGCGAACACTATTCCCGGACAGCCTCCTGATGATCAAGCTTCCCTGTACCAGCTTCCTGCTGCAACAGCCCAACATAATTTACAGAATACAGACATTCAGAAGCCGGACAGCAAAAGCTGCCATCTCTATCATTCAGTGGATGGCAAAATGTACCATGAATCCCCTCCGGGGTGTATGCCTCAAAGCAATAAAAAACGGGCTGACCCATAGAGGCTGACTTGTCAGAATAGCTAACCATCCTGACAAAACCGCTTACAACTGCGCTTCCAACCACCCTTTAATAGACGACAACGCTTTTTCAAGATTCTCTGGCTGAGTACCGCCACCCTGGGCAAAATCAGGACGACCACCGCCTTTGCCACCCAGCTGCTCAGCCACCATCTTCAGCAGATCACCCGCCTTGACACGTCCGGTCAGATCTTTGGTCACACCGGCAGCCAGAGGCACCTTGCCATCCGCTTTGGTGGCCAGGAAAACGATACCAGAGCCCAGTTTGTTCTTCAGCTGGTCAACCATGTCGCGCAATGATTTGGGGTCAACACCCTCAAGCTCCGTCGCCAGCAGCTTAACGCCATTTACCTCAACCGCCTGAGACACCAGGTCAGAACTGCCAGCGCTGGCCAGCTTCTGCTTCAGCTGCTGCAGCTCTTTTTCCAGGCTCTTGCTCTGGGTAACCAGCGCCTGCAATTTGGCGTCGAGACTTTCCGGTTTGGCTTTCAGCACACGACAAGCGTTGTTCAGCTCGGCAAAGCGCGTCTGCACAAAAGCTTCAGCACCCGCACCGGTCACCGCTTCGATACGACGCACACCGGCGGCAATGCCACTTTCCGCAACAATTCGGAACGCACCAATATCACCGGTGCGACTGGCGTGAATACCGCCACACAGTTCGATGGAGAAGTTGTCGGTGCCCATGGTCAGTACTCGCACTTCGTCCGCGTACTTTTCACCAAACAATGCCATGGCTCCCTTTGCCCTGGCTGCGTCCATATCCATAAGTTCAGTCTGTACCGGAGTGTTGGCACGGATCTGTTCATTCACCAGCGCTTCTATGACCTTTAACTCTTCCGGCTTCACCGCTTCAAGGTGAGAGAAGTCAAAGCGCAGACGCTCCGGATCAACCAGAGAACCTTTCTGGGTTACATGATCACCCAGCACCTGTCTCAGGGCCGCATGCAGCAGGTGAGTTGCCGAGTGATTCAGTGAGGTAGCATGACGCTTGTCAGCATCAACATCAGCGGCTACTTCATCGCCAGACTTCAGTTCACCGGATACCACTTCGACAATATGGAGGTGGTGATCACCCTGCTTCCGAGTATCCACAACACGTACAGAACCGGTGGCAAAATTCAGCAGGCCGGTATCACCCACCTGGCCGCCAGACTCCGCATAGAATGGCGTCTGTTCCAGAATAACCGTTGCCTGCAGGCCTTCATTGATCTGTTCTACCTGCTCACCACCCACAAACAGGGAGTGAACGCGAGCCTGACCCGCCGTGTTCTCATAGCCGGTAAAAGCAGTTGAGCCTTCGATCACCAACTGGTCATTGTAATCAACACCAAACTTGCTGGATGCACGGGCACGCTCACGCTGAGCTTCCAGTGCCTGTTCAAAACCCTCAATATCCACTGTCAGCTTACGCTCACGGGCAATGTCTTCCGTCAGATCCACCGGGAAGCCGTAGGTATCATACAGCGTGAACAGGGTTTCACCGGAGATCACATCCCCCTGCCCGCTGGCCTGCAGAGCAGCAATGCTCTCTTCCAGCAGTTTCATCCCTTTATCCAGGGTACGGGTAAACTGTTCCTCTTCCTGCAGCAGAACCCGCTCGATGTGCTCCTGGTTCTTCGCCAGATCCGGATAAGCGTCACCCATCACCTGCACCAGTGACCCCACCAGCTTATAAAAGAAGGATTCTTTGGCCCCCAGTTTGTGGCCATGACGGCAGGCACGACGGATAATCCGGCGCAGCGTGTAGCCCCGGCCTTCATTGGAGGGCATAACGCCATCACTGATCAGGAAACTGCAGGAACGGATATGGTCAGCAATAACCCGCAGGGACGCTTCCGTGGTGGCAACGCCACCGATAATATCAGAAGCATCGTTCAGCAGAGACTGGAACAGATCAATCTCGTAGTTGCTGTTGACATGCTGCATCACTGCGGCAATTCGCTCCAGGCCCATGCCGGTATCAACCGATGGCCTGGGCAGTGGTTGCATGTCACCGTCGGCCTGACGGTTGTACTGCATAAATACGATATTCCAGATTTCAATAAAGCGATCACCGTCTTCTTCTGGCGTACCCGGACGACCACCCCAGATATGGTCACCGTGATCATAGAAAATTTCGGTACAGGGGCCACAGGGGCCAGTATCACCCATCTGCCAGAAGTTATCGGAAGCGTAAGGCGCTCCCTTGTTGTCGCCAATGCGGATAATATCCTCCGCTGCAATACCAATGTCGTTTAACCAGATATTGTAGGCTTCATCGTCAGAGGCATAGATGGTGACGCAAAGACGCTCTTTAGGCAGTTTCAGCGTGCCGGTCAGAAAGTTCCAGGCAAAGTGGATCGCTTCTTTCTTGAAGTAATCGCCAAAGCTGAAATTACCCAGCATTTCAAAGAAGGTGTGGTGACGGGCGGTATAACCGACGTTATCCAGGTCATTGTGTTTGCCCCCGGCACGTACACACTTCTGGGAAGTGGTGGCACGGTTGTAGTCACGCTGCTCACGCCCCAGGAAAGTGTCTTTGAACTGGTTCATCCCGGCATTGGTAAACAGCAGGGTTGGGTCGTCATGGGGTACCAGAGAGCTACTGGCAACCACTTCATGGCCGTTTTCCCTGAAGTATTCCAGAAAAGCAGAACGTATTTCGTTAGTCTTCATATACAGTTCCCACCGGGGGAGTTATCTCTTGTCAGCCATGAGCGGAAAAGGCCGCTCACTCCCAAACACAAAAATGGCAGCGCAATCACAATGAGCAGCCTTTTCACAGTAAATTTACGCAAACCGGGGATTATATAGGAATGGTGGGAAAAAATGATCACTTCACCCCATCATTAACAGGCTTTTTACCGGGCTTTTTTCACTGATGGCCTAATGAGCAGCAGAGCGGTACTGCTTAAGTATGTGCAGAGAGCGCGAATCCTCCTCCCTTCGCTGGCCTTTGCGTGCCCATAAATAGCGGTCACAATAGACTTGAACCAGGGCCTCCATCAGCTGACGATTGGTGTTTTCACCCAACTCGCCCAGTGCTCTTGCTGCCACTTCAGCGGTACACAAGTACTGCTCCTGACGATTACTTCGGAGACGGTAGATGGATGGCTCTTCAGGCTGCAAGCTCAGTAAATTCAAACCATGCAACCAGGGGCTTTGACGATACATTTTCCTGGCCTGTTGCCAGGTTGCATCAATGATAATGAAGGCAACCTTACGTTCACTCCCGGAATTATAATGCCACTGCCTGTTATGAAGAAGAGAAAGCGGAGTATATCTGGCTCATGGAGAAGCCGCGCTGGGCCAGAAAGCGGGTCTGCCGGGCTCTTTCTTTATGGTCCCGGGGTACAGAGGCACCAAACTTTCGCTCTTTTACCGCTTTTGCCAGTTCATCCCAGTGATCGTCCTGCTCCAGCAGGTATTGACCGATCAACTCGCTATCAACTCCTTTCTGAAACAGTTCCGATTTAATACGAACCGGACCGTAGCCCCGCTGTTGACGACTGTAGACCAAACTTTCAACAAAGCGGTCATCACTTTGCAGCCGCTCTGCCCGCAAGCGGGTAAGCGCGTCTAATACCAGTTCCCGGGGAAAACGGCCCGAGAGTTTTCGGACCAGTTCGGTAAAACCATGTTCCCGCCGGGCCAGTAGATCCATAGCAGCCCGGCGGACATCGTTTACCGATTGAATGACATCAGCAGACATTCAATTACTCAGCCAGCAGCTCGTCCTGCTGTACACTTGCCGCTGCATCGTCGTCACCTTTTTTGCCAGCACTTTTTCCGGCGTCAACTTCGGCTTTTTTTGCAGCGTCCTTCTCTGGAGTGCTCATTAACTCAGCACGGATCTGGGCTTCGATTTCAGCCGCCACTTCCGGATTATCAGAAAGATACTGGGCAGCATTGGCTTTACCCTGGCCAATCTTGGTTCCCTTATAGGCATACCAGGCACCGGATTTGTCCACCAGCTTCAGCTTGACACCCAGATCAATCACTTCGCCCATATGGTAGATGCCCTGACCATACAGAATCTGGAATTCAGCCTGACGGAATGGTGGCGATACCTTGTTCTTCACCACTTTAACGCGGGTTTCGTTACCGATCACCTCATCGCCCTGCTTCACCGAACCGGTACGACGAATATCAAGACGTACAGAAGAGTAAAATTTCAGCGCGTTACCGCCGGTAGTGGTTTCCGGGTTGCCGAACATCACACCGATCTTCATACGGATCTGGTTAATAAAGATGACCATGCAGTTGGTCTGTTTGATGGAACCGGTCAGCTTACGCAGTGCCTGAGACATCAGACGGGCCTGCAGACCAACGTGGGAGTCCCCCATATCACCTTCAATTTCAGCCTTGGGTACCAGGGCAGCGACAGAGTCAACCACGATAACATCCACGGCACCGGAACGAACCAGCATATCGGTAATTTCCAGCGCCTGTTCACCGGTATCCGGCTGGGAGACGTACAGGTCATCCACATTTACACCCAGCTTACCGGCGTACTGTGGGTCCAGGGCATGCTCAGCATCAACAAAGGCACAGGTGGCACCGTGCTTCTGGGCCTGGGCAATAACGCTCAGGGTCAGCGTGGTTTTACCGGAAGATTCAGGGCCGAAGATTTCAATAACACGGCCTTTCGGCAGGCCACCAATGCCCAGGGCAATATCCAGTTGCAGAGAACCGGTAGAAATTGCGGGAATTGCTTCCTGCTTCTGATCCCCCATCCGCATGATGGCACCTTTACCAAACTGTCGGTCAATCTGGCCAAGTGCTGCTGCCAACGCTTTTTTTCTGTTATCATCCATTTTTTCACGCCCTCAGTTCGATTCTGATTTCATCAGGAACAGCTCAATAAGTAATACTGTATATTTAAACAGATACTGGATATTTGTCCAGTATATTTATCGCTTCGACAGGAAGGAATCTTTTTTCAGGTTAACGTTTCTCAGGTCAACAGGGTCAGAACACCCAGCAACGCCTGAACAACCGTTTGCGCCCTGATCTGATCACGATCACCCTCAAAATGGAAGTGCCTTGCAGTTGTTTCCTGGCCGGCACTCCAGGCAATCCAGACGGTTCCCACAGGTTTTTCCGGTGTCGCCCCCCCCGGTCCGGCAACGCCGGTCACGGCTATAGAGATATCCGTTGCCAGCAGCTTGCGGACACCCCGGGCCATGGCGATGGCCACCTGCTCACTGACCGCACCGTATTTATTCAGCAACACTGTCGGCACATGCAGGAGATTGGCCTTTACGCCATTGGCATAGCAGATGACACCACCGTCAAACCAGGCCGAGCTTCCCGGCAACACGGTCAGGACATGACCAATACCACCACCGGTACAGGATTCAGCGGTAGACAGGGTCCAGCCCCTGGACATCAGGAGTTCAGCAATTTCCCTGACAATGGGGGACGTAGCAGAATGCAGTGCAGGTTCCATGGTCACTCGCCAGTACGGTTATCAGAGGAGCCAATCAGGATAGGATGTTATAACACGATTAGGGGCAGTCTTCACAAGTTATCATTGAATGCACCATTTCACAGCACTGTTGCCAGGGAAACATGCCTTGCCCCGGAGCATCGGGGCAAAGCATTCTCTCTCTATTCAAACTCCTTCAAACTCTCCACCGTTATGGCATAGACAACGTCAGTGTACTCGGAGGTATTGTTTTCAACCCTGATCACTCCTTCCAGCCAGTAAGGGGTATAGCCCGCTTCTGTGACTTTTATGCCCTGGTCATAGCGGACAAAAATGGTCTGGTTGGGTGGCGGTGGCGGTACATGAATACAGGCTCCCAGGGTTGGCACCAGCAACAGCTCTGTGGCTGATTGATCCTTGCCAATATTCAGCGGTACCAGGTAACCGGGAATTTTGACCCGTTGCTGATTCATACTTGCTACCGGAATCTTGCCCAGCTCTTCAATATACTCAATAGCCTCTTCCTGACTGATTTCACCCGCCTCATATTTACGGACAATGTCCTCATCCACCGGCGGCATCAGATCATCCCAGTTGATCTCTTTGATCGCAGGCTTTTCGGTGCTTGCAGCCATGGCAAAGTTCACCGGCATAAAAGCCAGCATAAGCACCACGGCCATCCAGCCAGGGTGTTGTCTTCCAGCTATCATTATTTGCTCTCCTACAGCCTGACCGTCAGACCATCCGCCAATGAATTTTTATAGGCCCGCCAGGCAGGCACTGCACCCAGTATGGTCGCCGAGATAACAATGACGACCGCCAGAATCCACTCAAACATCCCCGGTAACGCAATGGTAATGTGCAAACCCAGCTGCACTTGCAATACCGGTTGAATGGCGAACAGCATTCCATACATCAGCAGGAAGCCCAACAGTGTACCAGTGATGGCATAGATCAGGGACTCGGTCATCATCAGGGTAAAGATATGCCAGGGCCGGGCACCTACTGAACGGAGAATGGCCATCTCTCTGCGCCGTTCATTAAGCGACGTCAGAATGGTGGTCAGCATACCCACCAACCCCGCAATCACCACCATCACAGAAACCGCCAGCAATGCCTTTTCCGCTGAACCCACCAACTGCCAGAGTTCTCCCAGGGCGACACCCGGTAAAATAGCCGTCAGTGCTTCCTGGCGATACTCATTCACTGCCCGCTGATACCGAAAAGCCGCCACCCGGGACTTCAAACCAACAAAATAGGCGGTAATGCTGGACGGTTGCAAATCCATGGCCCGTGCCCTGTCGGAAGAAACCGAGAACAGTGCATTAGGTGCTGCCCCATTGACCCAGTCAATGTGCAACGCCTCAATCCCCTCCAGAGAGATCATTACCACTCGGTCCATAGGGGTGCCGGTGGGCTTTAACACACCAGAAATCCTGAAGGGTTTATCCTGATGCGTCTGCAGGCTCCGGCTTTCAACACCATGACTGAGCACTATTTCCTGACCAGCCTGATAGCCAAGAACCGCCGCCACTTCAGAACCAATCACCGCATCATAGAGATCATCAAATGGCTTACCATTTTTGAAACTGATGGGCTGATCATCACCAAAACGGAAGTGTTCAAACAGGGTTTGAGCGGTACCCACCACGCGATAACCTTGATGGGAGTCCCCCAGGGCAATAGGGATAGTCCAGGCGACTGCCTTATTGGAAGACAATTCCTGGTAGGTTTCCCAGGTAATGTTATTGGTCGCATTACCCAGATGAAACACCGAATAAAGCAGCAGATTAAGCGAACTGCTGCGGGCACCAACCACAAGATCGGTACCGGACACGGTACTGGTAAAACTGTTCCGGGCCTCAACCCGCACCCTTTCCACGCCCAGCAACAAAGCTACGCTGATGGCAATGGAGAAAATGGTCAGCAATGCCGTGGTTTTGCGATTACTCAGACTTTTCACCGCCAGATGAAGTATTGACATTACACCACCTCCGGCTGGCCTAAAGGCCGATGTTGACTGGCCCGGTTAATTTCATTCAAGGCCACAGAGCGATCAAACAAGGCTTCCAGGGCAGAGTCATGGCTGACAAAAACCAGCGTACTGCCAGCAGCCTCACACTCAGCAAACAGCAGACGAATAAATGCCTCACGGGTATCGCTGTCCAACGCCGAGGTGGGCTCATCTGCGATCACCAGATCAGGACGACCAATCAACGCTCTGGCTGCTGCCACTCGCTGCTGTTGGCCGATACTGAGCTCCGTCACTGACCTTTGCAGCAACTGCGGCTCGGTCAGCTCCAGATGGTTTAGCAGTCGAATCGCTTCCTGCCCGGCATCAACGCCCATGGATTGCACGTTTTCACGGCGCTTGCTGGCAAACCCCAGCGGCAGTGTGACATTGTCAACTACTGAAAGGTAAGGGATCAGGTTAAACATCTGAAAGATAAAACCGATATGATTGGCCCGGAAATGATCCCGCCGTGCCGGGGAGAAACGACCAATGTCGTTTCTCAGCACAGAGACAGCACCGGCAACCGGTGTGAGCACGCCGCCCAGCAGCCCCAACAGCGTCGTTTTACCCGACCCTGAAGGCCCCCGGATAAACACCTTCTCACCCTGATGGATTAACAGCTCTGGTATATCCAGAACCGCAGTTCCCGGCTGCCAGCCAAACTGGACATCCTTTAGGTGAATCACCGGTTGACCGAGACTGCTCATATCAGAAGCGCACCTCTGGTCGCTCACGGTTCATCTGACCCGCTACCTGGCCAGAATCGGTAAAGCCCTGAACCTTCAACTGTTCACTGTTTGCAAACCGCTGAAACAGTCGGGTAGAGATGCTGTTAAGCCCGGCAATATTGGCACACTCATAAACATAAGTAGCAGCAATATCCATATGCGCTGACTCATGGTGACCATCGCTATGGTGGTCATCGTGTCCATGACTGTGATGGTGGGAATCCTGATGACCATCTGTATGATGGTCGTCATGTTCATGCTTGTCATGGTGGTGTCCATCTGCATCACCATGATGATCTTCTCCATGCTCACCGCTGGCCGAAGCCGATGCCGCTTTCAACGTGCAGGACGCCGCTGGCGTAAAAGACCATAAATCGTCTTTTTCCAGTTCCTGCAAGGCATCTTTAAGTTGCCTGCGCTGAGCCTCCGAACGGATGGATTCAAAACCAAGAATATCAAACCCCGGCGTTTCCAGTTCAATATGAACCTGACGACCTTCAATGGCAAAATTCAAATGACCGGCTCCATGTACATGGGCTCCGGCATGACGATGCCCATCAGCGGAAACACCTGCTGTTATCAAGGCACAGGCAACAGCGGCCACTTTTGCAACACAACGCATACACAATTCCTGAAAGAAAGAAATAAATAAGTGATGAACCATCAAACTTCAGAGCTAGCGTTAATACCCGCACACCCCGTTCATCCTGAGCTTGTCGAAGGGTGGTGCCACCGCACTTCGACAAGCTCAGCACGAACGGTATGGGTATCAACACCTGGGAGGCGGTGCGCGGGTGTGTCTTTTGGTTGGCGTGGAAGAATGGATTGATAAGCGATAGGGACGGTCGTTAAGTACCGCACCAAACCGCACCTTTACTTTGCACCAATGAACGGGTGAAGCGGCTTGAGACACCAGCATACAGGCCGATGAATGCGGGTGCTCATTGTGCTGTTGATCACTGGCATCATCGACCATCGAAATAACTGGATTCTGCCAGAATATTTCAGATTGCTGATTTTCCTCCAAAGCCGTATGGACGTGGCTCAGTGTGTAGTGCACCACCAGCAGATAGACAGCCACCATAAGAAAAGACAGCAATTGCTTACTGTCTTTTCCACGGGCTGTCCGGCAAAGGCTGATGGTCATCTTCTGCGATTCCTTTCGGTATTGCCCTCACCCTGTTCCGGAGGGACTAGCACCCAATCTCAAAATCCAAATCGTTATAACATAACGTACATCAAATGACCAAAATATAATGCCAGAGTATTATATTTGATCAGGCATCAGGACCGCAGCAGCATCCGGTCATTTTATCTGGTGAACCAAATATCTGATTTGTTGTCAATAAGTCCCAATGACGGAGGGTTGAGCCCTGACGGTCATTTTACAGATTTATGCTTTTCAAGGTTTTTTAATGCCTGACCAGAGGAGTTGGTGTATATGTTTTTTTATCCTGCCCATTCCACTCCCGTTGACTCTGGCAAGGTTGAGTCACCGCCGCTCAATACTGAGGGTAAAGATAAAGCCCCTGCTCACCGGTCATCCGAAGAAAAAACTTCAATATTATTCCGAACCACCAGTGGTGCCTGCTTCAGGTGCAGGCCAGCTGACGCTGATCTGTTGCCACAGCTGTATTGCTTCCCGTGTTCAAATTTAACCAGTAAGTCAATCAAGACGCGCGACTCAAGTAAAATTTATGATCCTTCCCATGTTATTGAAAGCGCACCCTACCCGCCGGAGAGCGCTCAGGGTGATCAGCATTGCGGGGTCATCGACCTGGCAAGGCAGTCGCCATCTACACTACCTCACCAAGACGACATTGATGCCATGCCCCTGCCCGCTGACATTCGGTGTGCCAGAAAATTTTGTCCTGAGATTAATCAGTTTGCACAGTGCCAGGTGTTGACTGAATTGTCGAAAAGCCTGGAGGTTGCCTGTGCCAGAGGCGTAATGCTGAATAATTTCAAGGGCGCTGAAGATTCTCCTCCGGGCATCGAATGCGGCCAGTGGCTGTCTCTGCATGAACTGCCCGCCCATTACCATAATGATGATGAACATCCCGCCCGGACGTTGGCCTCTGTTTGCAAAAAGCCTGGGGTCAACCCGCTGATACTGCCTGAGCCAACCACTGCAACCAGCGAGACTGAAGGAGCAACAGCAGGGGCACTGGCGACTCCGACAATAGCCTATGCCCAGTACGAAGCCATGGTTAAACAGTTTGGGGAGGTACTCAATGGCTTTGCCGGGCTAAGGCGTGCCTATCAAAACCAGGCCGATAGCGTCGATGAACTGTGCAGAGCCATTGTTAGCCAGCAATCACAAATACAGAAGCTTGAGCTGGAACTGCAAATCCACAAAGCAACCACCGGCAACGGCGTTTTACTCTGGAAGATACCCGGTTTCAAAAATGAGCTGGATAAGATCAGGAGTGGTGTTAGTCAACAACTCATCAGTCCCTTGTTTCATTCAATTAAAGGACATGCATTGTATGCACGAATTTATCTTACTGGTGATAAAGCAGATCAGGATCGGGATATCGGTCTATCCATTGGGCTTATGCCATCGCTTTATGATCCGATTCAGCGTCAGCAATTCGCCGGATCTATTTTATTTGAAATCCTTGGCAGGAGGGGTGGGGTGATACACAGTGATGTCATTCTTATTGCTGAAAACGTAATCAAGCTTCCGAACCCGGAAGATAATCCAGAGACTTTTGTCAATTGTATTTCTATAAGCCAGAAAAAGATGATGGACGAATGGCTGGTAGACGACGACCTCTTTATCAGATGCAGGCTTTAGCAATTAACGACTATGTAAACCGGTTGCCTGTCAAAATGAGCGCCGGTCAATAAACGGCAGAGGATCGCCTGATTTACTCAGACCATTTTTCATGGCAATGCGCTGGTTTTTACGCCCCAGCAGGCGTGCCTGAACCCAGCGCTCCCAGCGCAGGGCTTTCCAGGTGTCGGCTTTCCAGGTTTTTCTGAACAGGTATTTGGCTGCGGCAACGGCATCCGGCGATTGCCTGCAAATGGTTTGGGCAAGCTGTTCTGCTGCCGCCATCGGGTCATCAGCCAACCGGCTGATCAAACCGAACTCGTGCCCCTCCCGGGCAGTGAATTTACGCCCGGTAATGGTCAGCTCCTGGGCAATATCAATACGGGTCAGCCGGGAGAGCGTAACCATACCACTCATATCGGGAATCAAGCCCCACTTCATCTCCATAATGGCAAGGCTGGCATCCGCCCTGGCAATGCGATAATCCGTGGCCAGGATAATCTGCATCCCACCACCAAAGCAGTTACCATGAATAACGGAGATAACCGGGACCGGCAGGTCTCGCCAGCAATGGGCTATCTCCTGGGCAATATTCTGTTTGGTCCACGGCAATTTAAGAAAGACTTTTGCCACTATGCCCGGGTCTTTGTTGACGGCCTGAAAATCCAGTCCTGAGCAAAAAGAGGAGCCATTCCCGGAGAGAATCACGCAGCGGATCGAGCGATCCTTCCGGATTTTTTTTGCGGTAGCAATCATGTCACGAAACATGGCCATATCCAGGCCGTTATGTTTCTCAGGACGGTTCATGGTGACGTAGGCAATGTGATCTTTCACTGCATAGAGCACACGGGGTTGATCAGACATGGGAACCTCAACAGCAGCCGGTAATTATTATTATCGGAGTGAATCATTCCATAAAACGGCTGCTGTCGCAAAAGCACATGATCGGCCGATCAGACATGAAACCGGTCAGTGGTCACAGAATAGTCCGGGAATGGGTGCCTGGGTAATGTTGTATTTTCCCTCAAGATCGCGATAGACAATGGCACTCCAGATCGTGCCATTTTCCAACTGAAACTCCAGCGCGTAATTAACCCCATTAACAATCTGAGAGTGCACCGCCAGCATTTTTTTCAGTTTGGCCGACTTCTCCATTCCCTTGACCACCAGCTTTACCGCCTTCAGAACCTCTGGAGTAACTTCAGATTTTGTCCAGCCACCGGGCAGGTTCTCTTTGGCCTGACAGATGGCTTCAGCAGTTTTATTATCGACCACCGGCTTGTCATACGGTGCTTCACATCCCATAAGCATGATTGCTGCATACAGCGCACCGATCATTTTTACTTTCATTGGCAACACCCCATCTTGACCATGACTGAAACAGTTTACTGCACAAATAGCGGTAATGTGTTTGACCGGATTATATGCACACCAGAAGGAATCTGCTCATTGTTAAGCACTTTATCGACTGTTTGTTTGAGTAAAATGAACTCCTTGTAGCCGGGGTCACCCTCTTTCAACCGATAATGGGCTTTTTCAAAGGCCACGACCATGTCAACTCTTCGCTTATGAGAAGACATGGGGTCTTCAGCTGGCCTTTTGATTTTCCTGCGACCATGGGCAGGCAGAGGTGGTGAAGCGTCCTGACCAGCCTGTGATTTCAGCAGTTTTGATGCCTGTCTTTGCATGTAACTCGTGATCTTGGCTTCATAAGTCATGGCCAGCTCTTCTATCACTTTCTTAACTTCAACTTTGCTGTTTTTCTGTAATTGTCTTTGTTATTGTTGACATAATTCTTCAACTATGGCCGCAACAAAACGTCAACAGAACCCGGCCTTTTTTCATTAACAAGACATCATCCGAATCAAAATGGCATATTTTTCAGGAACTTCTCAAACGATGGCTTGGGAATGTTACCCGCAGCATCAGGCTTTAAGTCCGGGTATTGGCTCAGTACTTGATTGATCCTGGCCCGCAATACGCCTAACTGTTTTTGTTCTGACGCACTATATTTCAAAGTTTCAGAATACTCTCTGGCTAATGGGCCCTGCTCGACGTAAAGACAGGGCCTTTCAGGAAAGCTCCAGAGAATGCGGTTAAATTCGTCATATTCTTTATCACTTAACACCGGTTTGACTGCCTTCAGCAGTCGAACCTGGGAAAACATTAAATATCCCTGGTCCATATCAAGGTTGCGGACAAAACTTGTTAACTCCACACCAGCCCTGTAAAGATCACGCTCATCATATTCACGGGGTGCATCACCCGGATTGTCGAGGCGAGACGACATAATGCCATCCACAAAACCTTTCAACTTTCCCGCCATAAAATTAGCCTCATCCCTGTAGTTGGCCATGCATTTATTATACAGTTCCTGTGATTGCTGCTTGTATGCTGCGGCCTCCGCCGGCAGGAGAGCCTTGAGCTCCGATAAACTTTTATTATATTTAGCTATCTGATCCTGATGAACCTCAGTTTCTTGAATGGCCCTCTGTAGCTCATGCCTCACCGCGTCCCGAGCAGCCTCTATGGATTCCTTCGTTATAGGCTTGAGACTGCTGTACAAAGAATAAAACCCCACAATAGCAACTGCTGCTCCAGCAACTGCACCGCAAGCTAATGGGTTTTCTTTAATTGCTGATTCTATCACTTCAATCACCCGATCAGACAGACCTGTACCTGGTCTGACTGTGTCAGGAACTCTATCCAGACGTTCAGCCAACTTGGCAAAGGCAACAGCTCCGCCAGCAGCAGAAACCCCGATGCCGAATGCCGTAGGGAGAAATCTTGTTGTAGTTCCATCCACTGGGTCATATTTGAGATAACCCTCTTTGACATATCTAAAAAAACCACCCTTGGAAACAGTGTCTGATGGGAGTACAGGGTGTATCAACTGACCTGAATTCATCGCACTAACGAACATAACCAAACTCCTGTATGTTGAAATGAGTTAAGTAGCTCACCATTTGCTGCCGCATAAATCGCTGACTTGATAGCCATTTCAATTTAGTCAGGTTTGACCTCCATTCTCGTACTAAGTTCCAAACGAAAATCATGGGAGTGAATATAAGCAGACGGAAAATTGAACTTTTTGCCTCCAGAACAATCAGTTAAATGTCGATGCTGCGATAACGTCACAAACACTATGTTAGAGGCAACAACACACCAGGCAGGAAACGCCTCTCAGAGCATACCCGATGATATAAGTGAGCATTGTGCAACTGGCTCCTCACAGCTCTTGCAACCCCTTGCAATCAATAACAAAAGCAACGGGTATATTACTGACAGCTCCGGGCCAGAAGAAAAGCACACTAAACCTTTCGCTGAGTATTCCATCCTCGCCCCGGAGCCAGCACTTACTATCCCCAAACTGTCCCGTCGTTTGAACAGACTGGTCCAGCTGGCTGCTGATTTCAACATCATCTGGGATCTCGGCTGTGACCACGGTAAAGCCGGAATGGCCCTGGCCATTAACAACGTATCCAGAGAAGTCCACTGTATTGATTGCTCCAGACATGTCATTGCCCGACTTCAATCTCTTCAGCTGCCCACTAACCTGACAGCTACCTGCGTGGATGCAGCCACTGTTAAAATACACAACTGTAAAGATGAGCTGGTCATTCTTGCTGGCATGGGTTCCCATACCGCCAACAAAATTATTGATGGAATTCTTGCAGAAACAGGCGATTTTCAAGCCAGCTTTCTGATCAGCATTCATAGAAACCATGATGATACAGTGGCACACCTTGCTGGCCGCTATGGATTTTATACGACGCAACACAGTGAGATAGAGGAGAAAAAGTACACTTACCGTTTTAACTTAATGTCCCATCAACACAGCCATTGATGATTCTTCGACGGATTAAGCAGAAATATTGACGATGGGTGTTCGGTGAAGCAAATTCAGGCAATAAAAAACCGGCGCTCTGGCCGGTGACTTGTGGTGCGTAAAATGGGTTAATCAATAATGTCATCAACGGTAAGATTCAGGGCTTGTGCAATTTTAGTAATTGTTTTCAGGGAACCCTGCTTCTTGCCACTCTCAATCTGGCTGATCATGGCTTCGGAAATACCGGTGTTTTCAGCGAGGGACTTTTGACTCATGCCTCTATACTCTCGCCACACCTTCACAGTATTTTCAGTCAACAACCGGTTCACTACTTCAGCAGGTATCAACTCTTCCTCACCCCGCCGTAACGCAGCCCGAAATTCATGAACAGCATCAGAATCCTCCAGGTCCTCCAGCTTCTCAAGCATTGCCTGATATTCGTCATAAGGCATAACCACAAAAGCCGGTTTCCCTTCATGCTTCAGTATATCGACCATCACCAAAACCTTTGGGGACATTGCCCCCATCTTTAATGCTTATAAACATTGCCTCGCGGCGCAATTTTGATCACCTCAATGATCAGCCTGTCATGCTCAATCTCGTAAACAATGCGCCAGCCTCCAACCCGCAGCCTATAGCCTGATCCACCCGCCAGCTTCTTTACATCACCGTCTGGAAGCTTGTTGATGGCCTTTTGAATCCTCAACCGGTCAAGCTCTGAAGTTTTCCTCAGAACTTTAACGGCCTGCTTTGAGTAAACCACCTTGAACATTGTATTATTCTACTACAACCTAACTTAAAGTAAATATAGAGTTTACTTAAGGTTAATCAACAAAAAATCTTGCACATTTGATATGCTGCCGATTTTGGCAAGGAATAAACTGGCGCGAAACGGCATTGCATTACTGGTTCGGTCATACAAAACAATTTGTCAAACCAGTGATACTTTTGCCTGCTGGCAAACTACCCGCATGTTAACATTGCATTTATTGCCGATCAGATGGGGCACACGGATTACTCGATGCTGGTTAAACGCTATGGCAGCTGGATGAAAACCGAGAGCCAGAGTGAGGTTAATCGGATCTGGACTGCCCCAAGAATCAGACACCACCACCTGAACTACCGAATTGAATGAATAATACAGACCTCTCCAACCACACTCCGATGATGCAATATATTTATTTAGAGCTATAGTTTTACATCATAACTTATTGATTTATAAGGAACTAAAGAAAGCAAGTAATTGTACCATAGCTCTATATATCTCTGAATAACTCTTAATTTAGCCCCAAAAACGCCCCATATTTTAACCGTCGTCGTATATCTATAGAAATACGATAGTGCTATTTAAACAACGGGGTCCTGAACTCATTTTGGAAGCAAATCGGAAGGAATAAGGGGGGGGAATACAGGCCGGAACGATCCGACCTCATGTCTTGCCTAGATCAGACGCTATAACCGGCCGGAAAAGACCTCAACATTTAGCACTTCACGGCTGATTGTATCGAAGTAACACGCATACCTATAGTTCTGCCAGGCTCCAAAGCCGTTCTGGAATTTAATCTGGTCACCAACGTACTTGATATGTCCTGCTTTTCTATCAGTCCATATGGCACGACTGAACTTTTCACCAAAGAATCCCTCAGTCCACTCATAGTCATATTGTGCAAAGCGCTCAATCGGGCCATCACAGGCTATACTGGCTTCGCCTATATTGCGTTTACCCCAGCACTCTATGCTTTCTCTGCACGCTTTTTCTTCCTGCTCTTTTTCCAGTTTTGCCAGACGGGCTTCTTCTTCAGCCTTGGCCTTCTCAGCTGCAACCTGAGCCTCTTTTGCCGCCTGGAGATCCGACAGGTATTGCTGATAGTCAGCACCATTATCGAATCCGAGACCGAGAGCTATTTGCTGCTCAGCAACATCCTTGAAGCCCAGCGCCAGGGCTTTTTCATGCTCTTCCTGCTGTTCAGCCTGGCCAATAAAGAGAAGGGAAACGATATAGAGTACAGTCAGGGCAGCCGCCCTGTATTTTAGCGCCAGCACTTTACCTGTTTTCCCATAGGCAAAATTTCTGACTGGCGGAAGTAGCAGGCCTGCTATGACAAGCCATAGCAGGCCACCAATCGGCGAAGTGAGTAATGTAACTATTCCAGCCAGAGCGAAGATCACGCCAAAGGTCCAATTAAGAGTGCTGATCAGCTTCTGCTTCATCGATTTATTCCATTATTGTTGTTGGTAGATTTGTGCAAATTTCGCAAATTTTTATGAAATTTAACAAAAAATGATTTGATACAAATCGATGTACACGGTACATTTTCTTCGTAAATTACGTTTTATGACAGGTAATGAAAGGCCGTCAAGAGCCGTTAATATTATTGCAGTCAATGAATTTCGTATAGAGGGATCTGTTCTGCGTCGCTAACAGGACAGCAAATACATGGCCTTGTAAGGCCAGCAGGGGACTTTTCGCAACAGGTGCCCTGTTACTCCGAAAGGTGATAACAATGGCTATTAAAAGTGATGCATTCGGTAAGACCGAACTGTCCGGTGTCGATGGCAAGCGCTTTTTAGAGCAACTTCTCGTGGAACGTAAATCCAACCCTAATGCCAAGGCAAGCTATGCGCGTGCCAAAAAGCGTTTCTCTGGCTTTAAGAAGTCTCTGTCTACTGGAGCCTGATTTCCAGTAAAACATCTCTTCCTGACTGGCACTTTGATAAGTGCCAGTTTTGTATCCGCCACTGTTTTTTTGTAAGTACGATACGGATGTCTGTCGAATTCCTTGATCCTGCACCTATTGCCGGGTGCCACAAGTTGAAAAATATATCCTCCGGCGATAAAGCCTTTTTACCGTTGAAGAATTTCCTCAAGCAGGAAGCCCTGTATCTACATGATGAGGATATTACCAAAACCTACGTTGCCTGCTTTAACGTGGCTGATGATGATCCACAGAGACATAAGGTGGTTGGCTATGTCTCTTTCACCAACAGCGAGGTCTGTTTTAAGGAAGCCACTCTGCCAGAGGGGTTGCAGGGGTTGAAGTACCAGTCCCTACCTGCCCTGAAAATATCCCGGCTGATGGTTTGCTCAAAGCATAGAGATAAAGGGTTAGGCAGGGTTCTGATGGATTTTGCCATCTGGATGGCTATTGAAACCATACGTCCCTGGGTTGGCTGTCGTCTGTTAACCGTCGATTCTAAGCCCGAAGCTATTGAGTTCTATAAAAGGTATGGCTTTGAAATGATCGATACCCCTGACAACCTGAACAGTGATTGCCCGGTGATGTACTTTGATCTTCGAAGTGCGATGGAAGAGGATGATGCAGCCCTGCCAGAAAGCAGTGATGGTGAAGGTCGTAAGGTAGTCAGCAAGGAGCAAATCCCGGTTGAAGAGCCTGCTCCTGATCACTAATGATGAACAGGCAGTTATTGCTGCCTGTTTATCCCCAACATTTTACTTTTATCACTGCTGCTTCGAGTAGTGCCAACCCAGTAGGTAATTGAGGCTCCCCAAAGGGTCACCACCTGACCGAAAAGCATAAAAGCAACGTCCTTGTTGGCCTCAGGTATCTCCGTATTAAACATTCCCCATGTCAGGCCAGCGGCAATGGTCGTCAGCAGCCATACGATAATGGCGGGCATATTGCTGTCCTTATGCTCCAATCTGGCGTTGGCTTTGTCTGCCAGTTCAACCTGAAGTGTTTTGAATGTTATTTCCCTCAGGCGCTGTTCATTCTCCAGCTCAAACTGTTTTATTTTTAGCAGCGCACCGGGGTCCTGCTGAATGGCCTGAGCCACTGCATCCGCTTCCGGTTCTGTTCCCAGGGCATTGGCCAGCATGGCTCCTACAGTACCACCGGCAGGGCCAGCCAGTGCACTGCCAATCAGGGGTGCAGCTTTGCCGATTATTTTTTTCAGGCCATTCCATTCCATTACTGTTCCCTCAGTTCCCAGTGTTGCGGATCCCAACCGGTAGAGCCCCAGAGTCCGCCCCAGTGCAGGTTGATATGCTCCGGTATCATGCCGTTGGCTTTCATGCGGGAGAATTCATTGAACATCTGCTGGGCAAAGTGGTTGCGGGCCTTGGCCAGGTATGCCTTATCGGGACTGGTGTTGTTGTAGCCTACCGGCTCAATATCCAGGGCTTTGCCGCTCTGGTGATAAGACAGGTGGTTGGTGCCGTCTGCTTTTGATGCGCCACGGTCGTAGATCTCCTGCTGCTGTTCCGGGGTTCGTACTCCGCCCATCCAGGGGATGGTCATGTCGTAGCGGGATTGGGCAAGGGCATTGGTGGCGCAGCGGGTCAGCAGTGGGTCTACGCCCTGCATCCGGCGTTGGGATCGTTCGCTCCATCGGTACATCATTTGCCTCCTTTGCGCAGGCTGTTCAGAAATTCTTTCGGGTTTTTCTTCCACTGCTGAGCCAGTTGTATCAGGCCCTCAATCAGCTCACGGCTTAACAGGCTGGCAACACCGACCAGTGCGTTTTTAAGGCCTTCGGAGATATTGACGCCAGTGAGCGCTTCCCCCACCAGGTAGGCGACGAATGCCGCGACGAAGACGGCTCTTAGAATGACGACCAGGGTGATATGACGGGCGTCCATCACTAGTCGCACCACGGCCGCGCCAGCGGCGATGGATACGGTTAAAACTTTGGCACTGAGTTCATTATTCATGTCTTCCATGTACGGCACGCAGCAGTGAGTGATCCTGATGCCATTGTAAGAAGGACGACGCCCGCAGTACGCAGGCGTTATTCATGGGGATTCACGAAGAGTCACGGCAGGTGACGGTGGGATTTATACGGCGGTGTTCAGGGTTTCCTGAAAACGGGCTTTGGCATCAAATGCCTGTAATTCTGCGGTGGTCATGGCGGCCACTTCCTGTGCCAGCTGGGCTTCAATCCGGAACAGCTTCTGAACAAAGTCGTCTATTGCTGTTCCCAGGGCAACGGCGTCAGACTTGCCATTCAATGGCAGGTATTTGTTTGGGCCTGTCTTCCAGTAGACCGGCTTATTTTCGGTACGTATGCCTTCGGTGTAACCGGTGATCACCGCAACAATATTGCCCTGGTCTATTGCTGTCGCCTCTACCTGGTGAGACTGGTAACTGAATCCGTGCTGGCGGTGATGGTTTCTTTCCTGCTTCAGGGCTTCAAGGGCTGCACTGCACAGGGCGTCTTTTTCAGCGGTTTTATTTTTGATCCAGCTGTTGGAGGCTTCGTTCCATTCATCGTGTGGGCTTGTTGGTTTCAGCGGGGTCAAGGTTTCTGGTAATGGGCCCAGCTCTTTATGCTCTACCGGCAGACCATCGGCCTTCTGATAAACTGTGCCGGTAAAGTCGGGTACCAGCTCCCAGTTATCAAAGGCTTCATTTACCAACACCGTTTCATTATCAGATGGCTCTGGTGGTGCAAATGGCAGTGTGTTTGCGGGTGCAGCGGATTCATTAACCGGATCTAGGATGCTGGCAGGGATTGGGCATGGCCCCAAATAACGGCGAGACGGACGATCAAAGCTGTGGTGGATGGTCATAATGGCTCCCATTACTTGTAAATATAGGTAGGTAGGATAGCAATACTGACGGGACGGTTATCGGAAGCTGTTGGAACACTTCGTGATGCATCGAATTCAAGATTGCTGCACAAATAGCCGTTTGCAATGCCTAGGGCGCGAGTTACTTCGCTATTGCCTTTTTTGAAAGCACCAACAGCAGAGCTATCACTATGAACGATACCCGCTGAACCTAGCGTGTTGAAACTCGGATGGAATGATCCGGTTATATTTCGAATCGCATCCCCCTGCCAGCTCCCTGGAACATTCCCCCCAACCCGACTATTACGATCCGGATCATAAAGCCCCGTCAGATCCAGAAACCTTGGAAACACCCCCGTCACCAAATTACCCGGCCTGAACGTAGTCGAACCATTTCCAGAACTGAAAAAGGCTTCCCGACCAGACTGCTGCCAGACACTATCGCTAACCATCGCCCCACTGGCCTGAATATATTCCCATAGCTCCGGATAATCCGCCCTGTTGAGCAACTGCCCCATGGGCACCAACTCATTGGGTGCCAATGTCGGCAGATTGCTCGGATCCACAATCCTCAGTGCCAACTTGCCCACATCCTGCCCGGCCGTCATGGCTTGAATAGCCTTGAGCAACTGGTTAGTCTGACTTTTATCAAGCTTCTCAGCCCCAATCACACTAACCAGCTCCTCCTGAATACTGTTCAACCATTCCTGTGTAATCACCGTGGCAGGAATACCCGCCTGGGGGTTCCCGCTGGTAAAGCGGTTGTCATTGGTGGCCCCGTCGCCATCAATCCGATGCATAATCGTTCTCCGTCGTTGTTATCCGTATTGAAACAGCACCTGTTTATGCGCCTGGTTCAGTCGCCGGAACAGGCATTCCAGCTGATTGGTCTGCCAGCTGGCAAGCGGTTCACCGGCGGCACTGCGTCCTGCCGTGGCCCGGCTGATGGTCAGTGCATGGGGAGTATTCACCTGCCAGACAAAATGCCAGTCTGCCCCGTAGCAACGCTCGCCCGCTGTCGCCATGCCTGCCTTTGGCTGACTGAATTCCGTGATGGTGATGGCGTGGCCAAGCCGCGCCGCCAGCTGGATATAAAAAGTACGGGACTGGTCGCCCACTTCCGCCAGCTTCTCCACCAGTGCTGAACGACGCTGTTCCTGTGTTTCAGAAAGTGAACGGCACTCTTCCGGCAGGCCCGCCACCTGCTCCCATTCGGGCAACAGCTCCGTGGTGTATTGCGGCAGCGCATTACGGATCAGCTCGTCTGACCGGTGATCCACCCGGGCAAAGGTTTCTGCCAGCCCTTCCACCAGGTCATTGAGGGTACTGTCCTGTTCGCTATTCCAGGCAAGGCCACGGGGTAGCAGCTGCCGTAGCTGTTCGGCATAACGGGTCAGGCGGTCTGCCATGTCACCCCTCCGTAAGTCGCCATGGCACCCTCGGCAGGGCGGATATCATCCAACGGGCTGACCAGGTCATGGTCAGTTTCACCACTGGCCACCGAAATCGCTTCACGCACCAGGCTGATCGGTACGACTCCCTGACCATTGCCGTCTTCCGGTTTGGCCTCCCGGTAGAACAGGTCTTTCAGCTCAGCCTCAATGGCGGAACGAACTTCAGGTGTGTCTGGTTTCAGATTGGTGATGGTAATGGTCTGCGAATCGGCAATTGGCGCATAGATGTACCGCTCTTTCATAGCCACCGGGCGCACAGCATCAATACGCTCCGTGACAGCAGTCACCAGGTCAGCGTCAGGTATCGGGTTATTCATATCACTGGCGGTAAATGTCAGGGAGACCGTACCCAGCCCCATCTTGTTGGGGTAGCACCAGGCCCGATCCACCCCGGGCTCTTCCCGCGCCCAGCGGACATAATCGTCACCATTGCCGCCCCGGGCCGGTTTGCGGATTCTCAGCAGTAACCGGTCTCTCAGACTGTCGTCGTTTTCCGCTTCGACACCTCCGGTAATGCCATCACTGGTGACGGTGGCGTCGGCCTGTATGCCTTCAATGGGTGATTGCAACTGCAGCAGTACTGCCGCTTCCGTATTGCCAGCCTGACCGGCATTCACGGCTTCTATATCTGCAATGGCAGTACCACTGGCCAGCGTAACGCCGGTGACGACCCGAAACGGCTCCCCGTCACTGCGGGTTAACAGGGTACCCGTGGGCACCGCTGCCCCCGGATTACCGGTAAACGTCGCCTGCCCTTTGGCAATCACCGCCTCACGGGGCAGGATATTCCAGACCACACACCAGAGCCGCAGGTATTGATCCGTTGCCGTGGCAGGATTGATCTGTCTGGCCAGGTAATCGAGGTAGCCATAAAGGCCATGAACCGCACCGGCCAGGGAGGTGGCCAGTTTGCTTTTAACGGAACGACGAAAAGCAGCGCCGCCCATCCGGCTGTCCAGATCGGCGGTGATGCGGTCGGCAATGTCTTTCAGGGATGGTCGTAAAAATGGCATGAATCAGTTCCGGCTGGACTGGGCGCCCCAGGGGGCCTGATACTGGTATCTTAAAGGAGGCTTCCGGGGCCTTTGTATGGTCACGCTGATTAACAGGGCGTCAGGACGGTGCACTTCTGTGGCCACGCTGACACTTTCTGCCACGCCGTCTTTCACCAGCCAGGCCAATGCCTGTTCACAGTATCGCCGTGCCTGGCTGACGACAGCCGCAGTCAGTTTTTCCCGCTGGAGCAGCCAGAGCAGAGAGCCGGTTTCATCGCCGGGCTCGGCATTCAGGGCATCGCCCCACCATCCCCGTCGGTCAAAACCTTCCGGTACGCTCATATCGTCCGGCAGGCGTTTATCGGTGAACAGGCTGACAATGATCTGGGTCTCCAGCCCGTCATCGGTCATCAGGTCACCGGCCAGCACCTCCAGATCGGCACCACCGCCGGACATCACCAGTCGTAAATCACTCATTGGGGGGCTCCTGTGGTACCACCGCTATCGCCTGAATGTTTGTGTCCTTTCAGGCTGATACCGGCAGCACGGATATCTTCCGTGGCGGTTAACTGGCCATTTATGGCCAGATTGCCATTCCATGTTGTCTGGGGCGCATCGACGGTCAGGGCCGTTACGGCCTTGATAGAAAGGCCATCCCTGGCCAGGTGTATCCGGTTGCCCAGGTCATCATAGAGCGCCACTTCTCCGGCTTTCAGTTGCTTCAACCGGTAGCGGACATCATCCACGGCAATCACCAGCCCATGGTCCCGGTTACCGCCATGGAACAACACTACCGCTTCTGCTCCCGGTTTGGGATGACTGGTAAAACCGTACTCCTGAAGCCGTTCAACCGGTTCTTTTAATTCACCGGCCAGTATCCCCAGTTGCAGGGTTTGCAGTTGGCTACCGTCGTTTATGGTATGGATCACCGCCCGACCAATCATCAACTGCAGGCGATGTTTTAACGGGGCCAGGGCTCTGGCCAACTGTTGTCGAAACTCCATCAGTCACTCCTGTCCGGCTGCAGTTCATAAGCATCGGCCCGGACCAGTTCCAGATCGGTAAAACGGGCTGAACGACTGCCGGTATAGGTGCAGCCAATCACCAGCAGGGTTTCATCAATGCCGTGCCAGCCAGAACGCACCGGCACATTCACCCAGGGTCGCCAGAGCTCACCTTTAATGCCAGTCCAGCCTTTTACCCGTACCAGAAGACGCCAGCCACGGGCAGCGGCTACAGCAGCCTGCCATTGGGCGCGGCGCTGACACTGGGCATTGTCTACGGAGGATTCTGACAACAGGGTAAACGGTCGGTGTCTTTTGATCTGGCGGTCTCTCGCCTCTCCGGCAATGGCAAAGCGCTGGGCCGGTGCCAGCTCATCACTCATGCCTGCCAGCTGCCCCAGTGCCTGGTAATGGGAGAAACGCTGAGTGCGATCAACCCGCAGTTCTGATGAGACTATGTTTTCCCCTTCCACCAAAGCGGTTTGGGAACGAACCGCAGAACGGCCTCGAGTTACCTGCAGCTGTCCCAGACCATTACTGAAGATCAATACCGCACAGGTTCTGCCCAACCGGTCCAGCGCTTCTGATCCGGTCTCACCGGGAAAAAGGTCAAACCGTCGCACCGGTTGCAGGGGCAGCTGACTGGTAGCGGTAACCCCAAAAGGCTGGCCGATGGCGTTGATAATGGCCAGCAGGTTCGAGTTACGAAACTGGGCCGGTTCCACCGTGCAGGCCGAAAGATCAGCAGCCCGATCCCAGCCCTGCAACTGTCGTGATTGCTGATCAGTGTCGTTTACGCTGTGAAGTTTGTCGAGATAGCCATTCACCAGGGGGCGCTCTCCCAGGCTCAAAGCACAGAGTTGATCCGTGCCCATCATGCCCTGCCACTGGCTGCCCACATTCAGGCTGAAGGCACCGGCCAGAAATTCCACACCGGTACGAATGGTGACCGACTCCCAGCCGGTCCAGATCTTGCCGCCCACGGTTAGCCGGATATCCTCAGCCATGGGTCAGCACCTCCAGGGGTTGGCCACCGGGCAGAAAGCCAGGGTGTGCAACCCCATTGCGACGGGCGATATCTTCTCCCCGGTCAGGATCCCGATAGAGTTCATAAGCGGTGACCAGAGCCGGTTGCGTGGCTGATGCCGTGTATTCCCCGACACTTGGCAGAGTCTGATCCGGCAACGTCTGGTACAGCCCCTGCCGTAATGCCTGCAGCTGGTCAAACAGGTTATCACTGAGGGTGTTACCGGCAATATCGTCCAGTGCATCCAGCAGTGTGTCACGGGTGGCCTCAGCCTGATTGACCGAGTCAAACCGGGCATCCACGGCCAACCGCGCTGAGGTAATCAGGGCCGCTTCACGGGTGAGGGCTTCGGTGGCCAGCCGGTTGGTCTGCTGTTGCTGGCGGGATGCGGTGATGGGGTTGACAGAACTGGCACCACTGTCGTAATTCAGCAGGCTGCCCAGGGCAGCAAGCCCCTCCAGGGGGTTACCCAGTGTGGCCAGGCTGCGGACGTTGCTCATCAGTCCAGTGGCCGCATTAACACTGTTGTTTAACTGGCTGATTACCGGGCTGCTGTACGAACCTGCACCACCTAACCGGGCACTGACCTGGTTAATCTGGTCGGTGACGCTGGCCAACTGTTCCAGGGCATCCCGGGCAACAAAATCCGGTTTGTCTTCAATGGAAAAGGTGTCGGCATAGGCTTCGATACTGGCCGCTTCTGCCTGATCCGCCAGCTGGCTGATGGTGCTGGCCCGATCCGTCCAGGCCCTTGGCAGAACGGTGTCGCCCTTTTCCGTAAAGGTCAGGGAGAACCGGGCCATACCACCCTCGTCAGCTGACTCCCTTAATTGCCAGCTGTCGCAGATCACCTGCAGCACCCCCAGGTAGGGGTGCACCAGTTCACCGGGGCCTGCCTGGTCCAGGGCAGCTAACAGGGCATCCCGCATCCACTGGTAATCCAGACCCACCACATAGGCCTCTACCGAGTACCGTCGGGTTTTACGACCGGTGTCTTCGGTATTGGCGTCTTCCTGGTCCACAGAGTCCTGACTGTCGGTATTACGGCCACCGCTGGCATCGTGGGTGCGGGTATGAAAGGGAACGCCCCGGAAGCTGGCCTGTTGATAGTGTTCGCGCCAGGTCATAACGACTCCTTACCAGCTCATGGCGTAATCAAGGGAAGTATCGAGATCGGTACCCCGGTCAGTCCGGGTCTTCACCTGGGTTCCCCGGGGAACATTGGCAAAGTCCACAGTAACGGCAGCACGGTTATGGACATCAACACTCTGCTGCCTGGCGGCCTGCTGACGCACCGCTGCCGCTGAACGGGCATCACCGGCTGAGGGTGTGGCCGTGGTGGGCTCTGCTACGTTACTGTCAATGCTCCAGCCCAGTTTGCGGGTGATCCAGGCGGGCAGCAGGTTGGCCAGTTTGGTTTTGATGCTGTCGAGAATGTCAAAGCCGGTCAGCACTTTTATTAAGTGATTAGCGGCTCGAACCATACCGAGAAAAGGATTGTACTTGTCATTAAATGCCCAAAGTGCTTTGAATACTTTTCTCACTATTTCAAATCGCTGATAAAGCTCAACGCCTGCATATACCAATCCAGCGATGGCGGTTGTAATCAACCCGAAAGGCGTTAACAGCATGGCAGCGCCTAACGTTTTAAAGGCCAGCAACAGCGCTCCCATCGCAATAATCAGCTTGCCACCGATCAGCACCGCAAGGGCAGTCAGTACAACCTTAACGCCACCAAAGCGTTCAACCAGAGCAGAACCGAAATCAATAATTTGCTGCAGATGCTGTTTTAACTGCTGAAATCCGCTGTAGAGCTCTTTGACCGCATCACGGGTTTTATAAAACGCGGAGACCAGTGTTTTACCCAGTTCTTCAGCTCGCCGTTTTAACTCTCCGGTTTCGGACATCTGGTTCAGGCGATCCAGAAGCCCACCCAGTTTCTCTTTCAATAACTCAAACGGGCCTGACTCCATGACCAGCCGCTTGAATCGGCTCCATTGATCCAACAGATTGCTGATCATTCCCTGCCAGGTGCCGGAAAGGTCTTTCATGGCACCACCATACTTATCGTTCCAGATCATCTGCAAGGTGCTCTGGATCATCTCACGATTACCCTTTTGTACCGCCTTGCGCATGGTTTTACCGGCACTGTTGGTGTATTCATAAACGATCTTGTTGCCCGATGATGCCGCCTTGATTCCAAACTCCTTCAGTCGTTCATTCTCACCGGTCACTGCATCGGCAATGGCTTCAACCGCCTGCATCATGTCTTTGCCCATGGCGGCCGAGGTATCACCCAGGGTCCGAAGCAGATCGCCATTGATCGGGTCCATGCCGTAAGCACGGAGCTTTACAAAAGCATCAGTGACCTGTTCCAGTTCGTAAGGGGTTTTGGCGGCAAAGTCTTCAATCCATGCCATTGATTTTTTCCCGGCCTCTTTACTGCCCTCCAACCGGGAAAGAATGGTCTCAAACTTTTCAAACTGGGCAGCGGTGTCCACAAAGGACTTGCCAACGGCCAAACCACCGGCACCGGCCAGGCCACCCAGCACGCCCATTTTGGTGATAACGCCCCCCAACTCCTTGCCCACTTTGCCCACACTGCGACCGATACCGGCAAAGGCCGTGCCCATCCGCTGCAGGCCAGCTTCACGACCCAGACCCCGCAGGGAACGTTGCAGACGGCCCACCGGCCGTTGCAGCTGTTCGAACCGTCGGTTAATCCGGCGCATGGGTTGCGCCAGCCGGTCCAGGGCGCTGATCTCAATTCTCAGGTTCGGGTTATTGCGCGACATCAGGAGGGCTCCCGGGCTTCAATCCATTGCCGGGCCTGATGAATCCAGAATTCCAGATCCTGGTCATCCATGGCCCAGAGTTCAGAGGGGGGAAAGTGGAAGGTACCGGCGATTATTCCGAACCAGTCGGCCCAGTCACATCGCCAGCGGGCAAAAAACCGCTGATCACCTCCGCCACTGCCATCACATCTTCAATATCCAGCTCGTCCATCACCAGCGACGACTGACCGGCAATGCGACCGGCCAGCAGCAGAATGTCGTCCATGCCAATCTCGTTCCCCAGCCGTATGCCTTTCATGTGCTTGGCCTTGGGGCGCTGGAAGGTCAGCTCGGTAACATGGGTTTCTCCCACCACGACCGGATGCTTCAGGGTGTAGGCGACTGCCGTCATCAGCTGATCTCCTCTGCCCGCAGGCCTTCAATGCGCAAGGGGATCTCCCCCTCTTCGGAATTGCCGGTTCCTTCACCGGCATACCAGCCCTCGCTGAGGACCACGCTTTTGCCATTGGCCAGACGCAGCACGGCGGTAATGTTCACCGAGTTCACCAGCTGTTTCAGGTCGAGGTTGACGTTGTCGGTAATGGCACCCTCGATGTAAGCCACCTGGGGCGTCTCCTTATAGCCGTGTACCTTGTCGGCCCCCACCAGGGCTTCCCGCTGGGGATGCCCGAGGTTATAGCTGAAGGCCCCTTTGGCATCCATGCGGCTGCCGTCCACCGTCACTTCGATGATGCCGCCCTTTCTCATTTGACTCATGGGTTTTCTTCTCCCTGTGGCTCAGCCGTCAGACCCGGAACTGGATCTGGGCGGCATTGATACGCAGCTGGTTGATCAGATCCGGTGGCAACAGCCAGTTCAGCCGGTTCGGGTCCTGTGGGTCCCGCTCCACCACCAGGTCCCGCTTGAACTGGTCCAGCTCTTCAACCAGACCGAGGTTCTGCCACTGCATAAACTTGGCGATGGCTTCGGCCTTGCCCAGCGAGGGCGTCATAATCGCCTGTCCGGACGGTACCTGGACACTGTCGCCCGCCAGCTTGTGCCGTGGGTACTTGTTGGTGATGTAGGTACGGAAATCAAACCGCAGGTAACTCAGGGTCAGCAGCGTATTCACATCCCGATAGCTGGGGTCCGGTGCCCCCTGGGCATTCAGGTTGTAGGTGGTGACCAGTCGCTCAACCAGCACCTCACCACCGGGGCTCACGGTAAATGTACTGATGCCGTCGTTCAGCAGCAGGTTGCGTTCCTGCCGGGTAAAACGGTCTTCCGGCCAGGGTGCCAGCACGCCCACCATGGGCAGGGTCTGAAACGGTCTGGCCGGGTCAATCTGACCATGGAGCGCCACCACTGCCGCCTGGGCTGCGGCACACTGCCAGGGCACGGTGGGTACCCCGGAAAAACCGCCGATACTGACATGCTCAGAGTTTCGGGAATCCCCCAGCGTACCCAGCTCCGAGTGAGTACCGTTGGCACTGGCAAAGGCCAGCCCGTCCAGCTGCCGTTCCGGTCCCCAGCGGGAGGCCAGTTCGCTTTCCAGTGCCGTCAGGTTGGCACCATCGGTGTACGGCATGGCGATGATGTGATAGGCCTCATCGCCCATGGCGGCAATGGCCGGGCTGATGTCCGGGTTGCCGGTACCGTTCGACAGTCGGGCCTGCCGTGGGGCACTGACCCCTTCCGGGAATCGCTCCCCGGTGTAGTAGTTGCAGCGCACATCAATACCGTTGCCCGCTTCGCCCTTGTGCCGTGCCCTCAGGGTCACCTTGGCAGCCGACGCCGTAGCGGTGACCGCCAGCTCACCATCGGCATTGATGGCCGCAGCCACCGCCGTTGCAATGGCGGTGCTGTTATCCCCTACGGTGACACCGGCACGTACACGACGACCACCGATCATCAGGTTAAAAGTGCCAGACTGGGTAGCCGTGCCGGTAATGGTCAGATCCAGTGTCGCCTGTACACCGGCCTGAAGATCATCCCGGGCAATCACCCAGAGCTCAGTCACCCGGTTATTGGCCAGAAACGCCTGCACCTGCTGATGGATCATGGAGCCACGGCCAAAGTATTCCGCTGCCTGCTCCTCACTGGTCACCCGGGTCGGCACATCCGCTGCCACGGTGCCGGATGCCAGACGCTGACCCAGTACCAGTGCCCGGTAATTCTGGATGGCCGGGCCCTGGTTGGCATGGGAGTTATCAAACTCCACAAAGACAAACGGCGTCAGCTGGCCGTTGGGAATCTGGTTAAAGCTGATGCTCATTTCGCCTTCGCTCCCTGCTGTTCGGTTGGGTTCTCGACCAGCACCACATCACCGGCTTTCAGCCGACGCAGCCAGTAGCTATTGTGTGGTACCTGTTCGCCTTCAGCCCGAAGATGATGACCCGCCGGGGTACGCACCTGCAGGCCGTTTCTGGGTTTGATATGCAGCGTCATGGCTGGTCACTCCCCGGTAGGTTGATGGATTGTTCAGTGCTTTCACCGCTGCCGGTATTAATAGTCACCCCGGCACTGTTCCAGTAGGGCCAGCTGTCCGGGTTGGGACTGGCATCGGTGTAGTAGTGCAGTTCAAAACTCAGTTCACAGGCACCAATGCAGTGCTCACCCTCTTCGCTGAACTGGATATTGGTGCTGTTGAGAAAACCGTCTGCCACGGTCTGGCCAAAGCTGACATCGGCAAACACGGCCTGTTCCACCTGAAAGGCCAGGCGATCCAGCAGGTCATCCAGTCCGTTCCGGCTTTCTGCCCGGATGTCCACAACGCAGGTCAACCGTCGTTTGTCCTGTCGGGGCGCGGTCTGCTCTGCATAGCCGGTATCACAGCTTTCGGTGGTGGTGTACACCAGCAGACAGGGCAGGTCGTCCCGCCTCAGGGTACGCTGACGGTTGACAAACACCCGGTCACCGGCGTCTGTTTTGCCTTTCAGCTGGGTAGCTATCGCTGCCCGTATGGTTTGCCGATGGTGTTTCATGGTCAGTAATCCCGCTTCAGCATCAGTTCCGCCAGGCCTTCCCCATCGGGCCGGATCTCGTCTATCCGGTAGCTGAGGCCACGGAGTTGTACCCGGTCTTCCGGTTCCGGTGGCTGGCTGAAGTCATTGAGCCGAACGGCAATCTTGGGCTCAGCAGACGCCACCGGGGCACCACTGACCGGGTCCGCTTCCAGGTATTCACCAAAAAAGATCACCCGGGTGGTCACGCCCGCCACCGTGGCCGACTCCGCCAGGGGACTGGCCAGAATCGCCCGGTGCATGCCGTTGGCCAGCTGCCCGAAATCCATGATCAGACGGTACCGTTCAGACGAACACGTACCACCGCCGCCCCGTTACCGGCCGCTTCACTGGCGCAGCCGATCAGGGTGTTGCCCGATGCGGTTTTGCTCACCGCCGAACCGGTCCAGTACACCTTGGCCCCCTGGGTAATGTCGTCTGCCACGGTTTTGGGCAGTTCGTATACACCACAGGTGTCTTTTTCAAAGGCCTCACCGGTGGCGGCGTCGGTCATTGCCACGCCAAACAACGCCCCGGTTAACACGCCCTGGCCACTGGTGATGGCACCGGTGGCGATGACGGTGATCAACCGTCCTTCCTGTATCTTGTTTCTCGCCATGTTCCTGTCCTCTGGAGGATCTATGCAACAGATAACGGGGTTGCCCCCGTTATCCTGCCCTTAGCCTTTCTGCTTGTAGAAGCCGCGCCAGTCGATAAAGGCGGCCGCGACATCAAGGCGTGCCTTGAACTTGATGCCATCCACATCAAAGCCCGCCTCTTCTTCCAACACCAGCCCTTCATCGCCGGAGAGATAGGCCAGTTCGATCGTATCGATCTGGTCAGGGCCGCAACCGAGGAACCAGTCCTTCGCATTGCCGCCGTTCTCTTCCAGACGGGGCTCAGCGATCAGCTGCAGACGCCCGGCAAAGGGGTTGATGTCTTCGTTTTTGGTGGCTGCCAGGTTCTGGCTGATAAACTGCTCGCCTTCGGTTTCCCGGCTGGACGGGACAATCATGTATTCCGGCATGACCGAGATCAGACGACCATCAACGCCTTTCTGCTTGCGCATGGCAGTACGGCCAGCACCAATGGAGGCAATGGTGATGCCCGTGGCCGAGCTGTTGTAGTTGAGGTGGTCGCCATGGAAGATGGTTTTCCCATCCGCCATCTTCTGATTCTGCGTGAACAGTCCCCAGACCAGATCGGACTCCAGATCCGCAGCGGAACGGCCATACATTCGGGCCAGGCGCATAAACGCTTCCAGGTCGTCATTGATAATGGCCTGACGGGTGATCGGGATGATCTTGCCGTAGGTTTCCAGACGGTAGCTTTCCGCCTCTTCACCCAGCTTGCCGTACTTGAACTCGCCGTTTTCGTTCACCTTCTCCAGGTTGGGGGCATCCCCGAGGCGGGTACGCTGCACCGGCTTGAAGTCGTTCAGGCTGACCTGGCGCACCAGTGGGCGGAAGGTCTGCGGGCTGCCAGCATAACTGTCCTGCAGGGTCTTGTTGGTGACATTGGCCAGGATCAGCTTGAAGTCACTGGTGGACATGGCCTGCCTGGCAATTTCCAGGGGGTTCATGCCACGGGTACTGACACCACCGGTTTCCACCGCATCACGGGCCAGATCCAGCAGGCGCAGACCACGGAAATCACGACCGTCGTCGGTTAATTTCACCTTGGACGGGTTGACCCGGTGCATCAGGGCGTTTTCCATGGCGGCACGCTTGGCATCCAGGGTGGCGGTATTGGTGAACGTGACAAAACCACGGCTCTCCTGCTGGTCACCCTGGTCGGCAAACTTGTCGATAATCAGCTTGCGGGCCTCTTCGATCACCGTACCGTTGGTGATCAGCTCATCGGCAAACTCATCACCGAGACGGGCAGCACGCACCGCCTGACGGATATCGGCGACCCGCTGGCGCTCCGCTTTTACGGCAGCATCGGCGGCACTGCGGACCTGGTCCGGGGTGATGGTGTTATCAGGCGACGTTGTCGGTGCAGCGCCGCCCTGGCCCTTGTCGGAACGCTGTCCATCTTGGGACAGATCTTCATTCTCTTCCATTGGAGTTTCCTTTTCAGGGGTGATGGGCGCTGCGGCCCGGGTTACAAATTCACAGGGGTTGCTGTCAATGCTCTGGGAGCGGGTACCGGCCTCATCGTCTGCGCCCACGGGCACAAAAGAGAGTTCATAGGGTTCCCAGTCGATGGCGCGGAGAGTTTTGATCTTGTCATCGTTCTCCGTCACATCTTCAAACTTGAATACGCGGTAGCCGATGGAGACGTTGCAGAGAATGCCGTCGCGGATATCCTGCACCACGCCATTGATCTCCTCCCGCTGGGAGAGCAGCACACGACAACGGCCTTCAGCCCCGTCAGTAGATGCCGTCCCTGGCTGAATCTTGCCGATCACATTGCGCAGTGAATACGTCGCGTGGGAGTCACAGACCGGCGCGTTGTTGTTGAAGCGCCCCATGCGGATATGGGCCGGATCCATGGAGAGCTCTTCGTTAAACTCTTCGTCTTTCCACCAATCGTACCGACGCACCCGGGCACCGGTAGACCAGACCACGTCCAGACTCCGCTCTTCCTCATTCCAGCTGTCCGGCATGGCCCGGGCTTCCAGCTGCATGGGAGGGATATCGCGGGTCTGCTGTGGTTCGGTTACATGATCTTCATCCATTGTGTCCGGCTTCCCGTTGGAAAATTCGCTGGTTCAGACACGATGGTATGCAGGGGGGAAGGGGGTTGGGAGTGGTGGTAGTTCAGGCGGGGGCATTTTTTGTCACAGGAGGGTATTTCTCAGCACAATGTTTTTCTGTTGTGTTCGTACGTTGTCGTTTTTTACAAATTGATATTACCGGACAAGATTAATGATCGCTCCTATAATCAAACGACCAATTATGTATAGAAAAAACCAATTAAAGTTTGCAGGATTAACCTTTTTTGGTTAACATCGTGTACAGGCTGAGTTAAGACAGTTAACCCCTGATACTTTAATCAGCCCGAAGCAGTAGCTTCAATAACGAAAATTTTGGAGAGCAAATATGATCACCCCGTTCGGCAAGGAGGTTCGGAAATACAGAATTGACCACGCCATGACTCTGAAGGAAATGGCTGATGGTGTAGGAGTGTCTTCTGCTTACCTTTCCTCTGTAGAGACAGGGAAAAAAACAATAACAACGGAACTGGTGGACAAAATTATTAAGCTGCTAATGCTCAATCGAGAGGATGTTAAAAAACTAAATCAATCAGTAGACGTATCTAGACTTGAATACAGTGTGAAGGGCTCTGGCTGCAGTGATGATACTAAGGAAATGGTAACCATGTTTGCCCGCAGCTTCTCAGGATTAAGTAAAGAAAAACAGGATGATATTAAGAGGATGCTAAAAAACAAATGAAGATCCAGCGAAAAAAAGGCCGCATGGTGCCTCCACTAAGTGCTAAAAAGATAGAGAAGACGGCTTCCGGGATTCGCAGTGGCCTTGCGGATCCCAAGGAACGCCTCAATGTCGTCCGCTTTATCGAACTGCTGCTCGTCCCAATAATGGGGTTAGAATTCGAAGTGGTAGAAAATCATGAGCTTGGTGGAGACGCTGCTCACACTTACCCAGACAAAAACCTCATGCGCTGCACCCAGAAAGTTTATGATGGCGCCTGTGCAGAAAATCCCCGTGACATTTTTACCCTCGCCCATGAAGTTGGACATTTCTTTCTTCATAAAGGTACTGCCAGTTTCGCCAGAAGCAATGAAGGCAGAGAACATCAAATCTATGAAGACTCCGAATGGCAAGCTGACGAATTTGCCAGTGCGTTCCTTATGCCGCTTGAAGTAGCTTTGGAGTGTAATTCAGAGGATGAACTATGTGAGATGTACGGAGTTTCAAGGTCCGCTGCAGAAGCAAGATTGAGGAATATCAACAAAAGGTATAAGAAAAAGTAAGAGAACGACTTCGAGGTGGCACTCCAAGCCGTTGATACTCAAAAGGTATGAGACTAATGCGGTGAGACTCATATCTCTCAAGCCATAATGCAGGAATTTGGCGATCCCTGCTCGGAATGGTAGACCTGATCGGCAATCGGGTCAATCCCCCCGTTCGATTATGTCTTGAGTTTTCTGGCCGCCGCTCAATAGAAGGAATCCGCTCATGCGTGATGACGACTATGAAGTGGTGTATTGCACCAGCTACTTTAACAAGAAAGCTGGAAAACGCATTTACGCCCATCAATACGGGCTCAAGGCTTTCTGCTTTAAGTTCCCGAAAAAACGGAAGAAGTAATTCTTCCAACCTGCAATAGGGTGGCTGCTAGCCCCACCCTATTGCTCTTAATTACAGCCATATATTTATCGGCTGAAAATATTAAAGCAGGAGCTGAAAGTGAAAGTTAAAAACATCAACGGAACCAGTGACAATACTTGCGAATGCAGAAGCTGGCTACATCACTGGCAGAGATTCAGTGGTCAATCATCTATCTATTGTTCTGTAAAGAATTGCCTCTCTTATGCGGAGGTAGGTGCCCATGTACAGAAAGGTGGATTAATGATTGATAATAGCTGGTACATTGTCCCTATGTGTAAATCACATAATAACATGCATGGGCAAGTTCTTGAGATTGGGGATGCCTATAATCTGGTATCAGCCAATGCCAGAGAAACCTGTGGCTAATCACTGTCGTTAGGTTCTGCCTGCAACGTCCCCCCGCGAGCGGTTTTCCGGGGGTCCGTATCCAACACAATCCCCATCTTATCCAACCGCTGCAGATCACCCTGATACTCTTCAAAAAATTTCACCGGATCATAACCCAGACGACGGACGCCTTCCGACTGGGTCATCAGGCCGTCACGGATATACTCCCGGATTGCCTTGCCCTCTTTCTCCATATCCAGGGCAGGCACCGCCGGTGGCGTCCATTCGGCAGTGACCGGTTCGTACTCACCAATCAGCCGGGCCGCTTCATCAAACCAGCCATAAACCTGCTCACAGAATCCGGGAATCAGCATATTCCACTGCCAGTGCTCCACATTGGCCACAAACTCCAATCGACCCATTCGGGCACTGGAAAAGTTAACCTGGGAGTAATCACCGGTCAGCTGTTCGGCGGTGATACCAAACGACATGGCAATTTCACGCAACAGGGTGCGGGTATAGTCGGTGCCATTGTCCGCATCGGGCGGTGTCACGGTGGTGATGTCGTTATGCCCTACATACTCCACCATACCCGGCTCGATCGAGTCTACCGGCAGCGTCGGGTCACCGTTGTTTTTCTTGGGCAATGAGACACTGTTGGCATCGGTCCCCTTCACCAGCACGGCAAAACAGCTGGCAATTTTCTGTTGCATCAGCTTGGCATCCTGCAGTTCATCAAAATCCCGAAGCCGGAGCATGGCGGCAGCAAGCCAGGGCACACCATGAATCTGTTCCGGTCGATCCGAGTCGAACACATGGAGAATTTCCGAGGCATCCACCCGACGGGACTGGGCGTTATAACGGCGGAAGTGGTGATAGTCACCGGGGTGCTGATCGAACAACCAGTAAGCCACCAGTTGACCAATGGCATTGAACTCTTTGCCCTGGACGATCTTGTGACCGTTATCCAGCGTCTGGGTTTTGCCGGTATCAATCCAGTCCGGTTCCAGCACCTGAAGCTGCAGGGGAACGGCCAGGTTATCGCTGGCCCGACGTCGACGACGACGGATCAGTACCGAACCGGACTCAAAAATGGTGTTCATGGCCAGTGCCTGCAATGCGTAGATATTTCTCTGGCCATCGGCGTCTATCTGGATGGACTCGGCCCAGCTGCACCACAGCTTCTGGCGCTTTTTCAGGGCTTTCTGGTTCTGCCCTTTCAGCTCGGCCACAATGCCATAACGGACCACATTGTTCCGGATTACCCGCTGGGCCTGTCGTGCCCAGGCATTATTCCGCAACAGGTCCCGACTGCGGAACATCAGTGTCTGAAAGTCTTTACCAATTTCGCTATTGGCAGAACTGCCATGGGCGACCCAGCCCTCCGTCCGGCGTCCTTTGGCCGCCCCTTCATACCGGCGCTTGAACACATTGGCCGCGCTCATGGCCTGCAGCCGTCGCATGTAAAAACGGGGAGCGACGTTGATCAGTAACCGCTCGTAAAGTCCCATCTCCTCACCCGTTTTTCTGGCCATTATTGTAATCCCTTGCTGAATGAAACCACCCTGGCGTGCTGGGGTTTCTCAATATCCCGGCGCATCATGTCCCGGATCCGCATCATTTCGGTCAGGCTGCGATAGCGAACCTTCTTGTCGCCATACTCCACCTCCAGGGTACCCATGGCGATGGCGTCTTCCAGTGCGGTGAGTTGCTGTTGTGTAAAGGCCATTAGCGTTTTATCCATCTTCCTTTGCGGGTACGTTGCTGTTCTGCCACTGGTGCCGGGGCAGCAGACGACGGTGTAGAGAGTTGTCCCAGCGCCTGTTCCAGCTCCCGCCAGTGCTCTTCCTCAAACCGGTCGATACCGACGGCGGCAGCGGCAGCACGGTTATAGACCCGGCAGTCCAGGGCTTCATTGCGCTCCCGGAACTTCTCCCAGCCGTATTGCATCCCCCGCTTGGTCTGCTTTTCCACCAGGTGCTCGGCAGTCAGCATCTTGAAATAGTCTTCGTTGTATTGGGGAAAGCGGCAATAGCCAGCGGGCGGCTGTGATGACGAATCATGGTCTTTTGTGAAATCCAGCTGCAGCCAGGAGTACAGTTCTGTCTTGGCAGCATCGGTGCCAATGCCCCACAGCTGCACCCCTTTCTGCACATGCTGGCCTTCAAAATTGAGATCCACATAGGATGGACGACAGAGGATAGGATAAGGGCCCGGGGGCATTCCCTTGATCGCCATCACCAGTCCCGGATGTTTACGCACCCAGTTGTAAACCACCTGGGCGTTGTAGCCGGTGTCAATGGCAAAACGCAGCAGGGACATTTCCACACCGTTCGCGTGTTTCCAGGTGCCGTTGACCAACCGGCTCAGCTGGTCCTGTACTTCCTGAGTTTCAATGCCTCCCTCGATCACGATGTAATCCACAGACCATGATCGTTTACCCCGCCCCCAGCTGACAATCTCGATCTCAATCCGGTTTTTCTGGATATCCGCCGCGCCGGTCAGGAACAGTCCCCCTTCAGGCACCCTGCCAATGGGGTAATCATCCCGACGCTCATAGAGTCGCTGCCACTCCGGTGCATCGCCTTTCTGCTTCCAGGTCTGGGCCAGCTGGGTATTGATAAAGGTTTTCAACAGCTGGGTATTGCCCTGGGCATTGATCCACTTTTCCACCAGTTGGGGAATGCTCTCCCAGGGGCTGGCCAGTTTGGAGACATTGAACCCGGCATGACCGGTAAAGGGACGGGTTGCCCGCCAGCTTCCCTGGGTAATGGCCTGCTGTCGCTGGGGTTCAGTCCAGGGGGTTTCACAGTGAGGGCAACGATAGTGAGACTGCTCCGGCAGTTTCTTGCCGTTGTCGTCTTTGGGAATCACCACATTGGCCCAGACCATCTCTTCACGATGACCGCAGGACGGACAGGGCACTTCAAACACCCGCCGATCTGACAGTTTGTATTCCCGGGCTATCCGGCTTTTCCCCTCAATGGTGGGGCTGCAGACATGCACCCGCTTGGCATTCCAGAACACCGCCTGCCGTTCCGCGATCAGGGCGATCGGGTCCCCTTCATCACCGGCAGAGGCCGGGTACTTGTCCACCTCATCACAGAGCACCACCCGCACCGGACGCATGGCAAGATCCCCCGGGGCATTACTGCCGACGATGGATACATGACCACCGGCAAAGGTTTTATGGAGAATCTTATCGCCCCGGATTCGCCCCTTGAGGGTAGGCGAGTCCCGCAGCATGGTACTGAGCCGGTCTTTTGACCAGGCTTCCCCCAGTTTCTCATTGGGCTGCATCACGATCATGGGGGCTGGGTCGAGGTCAATGTGATAGCCGACGATGTTGTTGATCAGCTCGGTTTTCATCAGCTGGGTGCAGCACATCACCGTCACCACTTTCACCGCCGGGTCACAATAGGCCTCCATGGGACCACGGCACACCTCCACATTGCTGGTTTTCCACTTGCCCGGCTCGGACGATGACTCCGCCGACAGGTAGCGATAGGTATCGGCCCACTCCACCAGTCCCATATTGGGTGGCGGCTTCAGGTTTTCCCGCCGTGCCCTGCCCAGCAGCTGCCGGGCGAAGTCAATCGCATCGGGATTCAATACTGCCTGGCTCATCGGCGGTCAGCTCCTTTAACGCTTCGGTGACAACTTCCATCAGCAGCTCCTGCACTTCCGTTGGTGAATCCATCAACGCCAGCCGTCGTGAGTATTTGCCAGGAATGGCAATCAGGTTGGCACGGACGAAAGCGTATTCACCGGCCACCAGTTCCACCATGGTGGGTACGTCCAGCTGCTCTTGCCGTTTCCGGGCATTGTCCAGCGCCTTGCCGTCGGCCTGTTCCTTGGCCAGTCGTGCCCGCTCCTGTTCCAGGTCATAGTCACCGGCGGTTTTGTCCGCATCGTAGAGCAAAGGCAAAACGGTCTTGCTCTCGTACAGATGGCTGCGGCCTTCAATCACCGGTTCGATCGTTTCCAGCCGGGCCTTGATGGTTCGGTGGGTTTTGCCTGTCAGCTCATGGAGCTTGTTGGTACTCAACAGCGGCATCGTTCCGGCTCCCTGTTATGTTGTTGCCCTTAGAAATTCTCAAAATGTCGTCTTTCACCGGGGTTCGAACTACCCGCGCCAAAAATGCCCCGGGAAGGACCCAATGGGCTCCCCCCCTGCCCTAGCCACGGTTTGCCGTCGCGATGGCATAAGCGAGCGCCTTTCCGAACTCTTTGTTGTAATGGCGACGGATTGACCGTTCTGACACGCCATGGAAGTCCAGACGACGACGGTATTTGGGTTGCCGGGTAATCATCATGAAGGGTTGTACCTTCCTTCCCCGCCGCATCCAGACACCCTTGGCCTTGCCTCCGGGACGACCGACAAAGTACTGGGTTTTGCGGGAATTGGTGGTGTTCTGACTGGTATCAAACTGGGCGCGGACATTGGAGAGCATCTTCACTACCTGTCCACGGCTGATGTTGCCATAGCGATCCAGCTTGGCGGTGCGTGATGGTACCAGGAACTCCTCCGATCCCAGCAGGCCACGACGACGAAGCAGGGATTCCGAACGCTTGGTATTCCGTTCACCACCATGGACTTCCGGTGCCAGGTACTTGGTGGCCGCCGTTCCCTTGGGTGACCAGTCCCGGAACCAGACCACCGCTTTGGGATTGACATCCCGCTTCCGGGCTGGTCGGAGAAACAGGGAGTTCATGGTGTAACGGGTTGGACGGTCAAAGACCCGCTGCATCTCCTCTTCCACTTCCCCCTTGGCTATCCCACCCAGCCGGGTCATGGCCAGCGCCGTAGCAAAGGGCACCTGCCGTCTTCGGAACTGATCCAGCTGCCGGGTCAGGCCCTCGATATCCAGAAACAGATCCATCTCAACACTCATTGGCCCGCGCCTCTCACCTGGGTATTCAACCACTGGTCCACATCGCCCCGGGCATAGAGCACCTTGCCCTCAATGCGGGAGTGCCTGGGCCCTTTCTTCTGGGTTCGCCAGTTCCGCAAGGTGCCTTTGCTGAACTGCTGATCCAGGTATTCAAACAGCTCATCGGTATTGAGCCAGATCTTGTCGAGGTAATCCTTGTGATTATCGCTCTGCATGGCGTGGGTCTCCTGAGGTCATGGGCATAACTTCCACCAGGGCAATGCCTTCCGGGGGCAGCTTCTGCCCGCGCATCACCACCAGTTGATCAATCTGGCTGTCGTCGATCCAGACACCGGCGTGGGTGAGGCCATCGAGCAACGCCTTCATGCGGTTGTCGATATCGGAGCGGTGATTGGTGGGAAAGTGCAGGCGGACAATCACCCGCAGGGAACCTGCCAGCTTGCGGTTGTGAACCCCCTGTTCGGTGCAGGCCACCTGAACACGACGACGGTATTCTTTGCCCGCCTCGGACATGTACACCGACGGGATATGCTTGTGGCCCTTGCGAATAACCCGGTGCTTCCAAACATGGTTTACCGTCGGTGGCAGGGGTAACGAAATTCTCATGCCAGACCTCCGGAAAACACTGCTGAAAATATTCCGGAAATAATTCCCTGAAACCCGGTGGCAAAATCCGGGTCGCGAACGACATCAGGTCCCCCCCTAAAGGGGGGGGGACTGATTGATGTCGCCACGCTAGACCGTTTGATGTCGTTTGATGTCGGTTTGATGTCGCTTTTGATGTCGTTTGATGTCGGTTTGCTGTACATTTTTTGAGCGACATCAAATGAAACCGGCCAGTTTGATGTCACTTTGATGTCGCTTTTGCCCAATTTTTGATCAATTCCAGAAAACAGAGGGCAACTTAACCATGATTTTTCGCAGTCGATTCTGGTCAGAAAATCCATCTCAGCACCCCTCCACCAGGTACACATAAGGGCCGTCAATTCGAATGATTTTTGAGTCTTCGAAAAACTTTTTATCCCGGTTGAAATTGTTCCGGTGGGTATACACCGGCGGGTTACTTTCAAGGCAGGCATCACGCCAATCCACAAAACTGACCCGCGCCTCACAATCCATACGACCACCTTCCTGTAAACGCTGCCTGTGAGTCTCATAGAGATCCCCCAGAAGGGCAATCGCGGCCTTTTTGGTCTTACCCATGGTCTTGGCTTGCCGAACAAGATTCTGCACAGCAGGGGCCTCCAGATCCTCCAGCACACAACTGGTCTGAACCTCCCCGTCCTCATCCTGCCAGGGGAGTTCCACCACCTTCAGGTTGAATTCACGGGGATCCGGTTCGTCAGCATCTTTCATCTTCTTGGAAGTAATCTTGACGGTGTCGTCGGTCTTGCGAACGGCATATTCTGCATCCAGTGCCGCCTTTAATGCCGAGTTCCCCCGGGCCCGATCCTGACTCCCTACCCCGGTGTGATGGACGATCAACACACAACAGCCATACTTGCGCCGAAAGAAGTCATCCAGGTGCCGGACAAACTGGTTCATATCCTGGGTGCTGTTTTCATCCGCCCCACCAAAGTTCCGGGCCAGGGTATCGACAACCACCGTGGAAGGGGGTTGCCCGCCATTCTGCTCCACCATGATCTCCACCGCCTGACAGACCTGTGCCGCACTGGCGGCATCGTACAGGCTGGCGGCACACTTGCTGACAAACAGGGGAGCACCGGCAAGACTCTGGCCGTTGGTTATCTCCCAGGCCTTGAACCGTCGGGAGAGCCCGTTCAAACCTTCACCGGCCAGATAGATAACCGGTCCCGGTCGTTTAATCTCCGCACCGTGCCACGGGTTGCCGGTGGCAATGCAGCAGGCCATATCGATGGCCACAAAGGACTTGCCGCAACCGGGTTCACCAAACATCAGCGCCAGTGAATCGGTCTCCAGAAACCCTTTGATCAGCCAACTGATGGGACGGGGCTCACTGACCATCTCGCCCACAGAGACCAGGCTGAAACTGGAAGACATTAAACGGGAGGGGGCTTTTAACTGCTCCAGCATCAATTCCGGGGCAACCTGTTTCAGGTCATTGAAATCGGTACCGGCGCTGCCCGGGGGGAACTGAGGGAACACCACGGTCGCACCGGTTGCCTGTGCCGCACCGATGGCCGCAGTCAGCCCGGGATTATTGGGCGTCGCACTGTCATTATCGGCAGCAATGATCCGCTGTCGTGCAACCGGCTGGAGCCTGCGGGCAACCGCTTCCAGATTACCGGAATCAAAGGAGACCACGGCACCACAGCCGGTAACTTCATGAATAGTAGCTGCGGTGGAATACCCTTCCGCCTGGTACAGAGTGTCGGTAACCTCACCGATCAGATGCAGGCCACCGGCTTTCTTGCCACCGGTTTTGTAACGCTTCTGGAACTGTCCCTGTTCATCCTGCCAAATGTACTGCAAGGAACAGATCGCGTCCTGCTCATCGTGCACCGGAATCAGCAGAGTCTGTTCCCGTTGGCGAATACCGTGGACACCCACCCCTTTGCTGACCAGATAAGGATGCTCCGGATCGGCGGCCCGGGCCTGCTCCCACTCGTCCTGGGATGCCCTGGCCACATCGGCCCAGACTTTTTGCTGTTCCCGCTCCCGCTCAGCCCGGACCATGGCCATGATCCGCTCCTGCTCCTGGAACTCTTCCGCCGACAGTTCACGATGGTCGTGCAATGACCAGACGTGTTTGTCACCTGTCTTCCAACTGCCGAAGGAGCCTGCGGGATAACGTCCACCATAGAGCACATACCAGCCGTTCTTCTTGCCGGGTTTGTCGCCCTCCACATGGAAACGCTGGATTTTACCATCGGCAACAGGAAGCTCGGGACCACGAAGGCCGGCGTCGTTCATTGCATGGGCGAACTGCCGGGCAAAGTCAGGCGATGCCCCGAAAAGTATGGCCATGCTTCCCCCTGAAAAATAAATATGTCATGATCAACTCTCTTCCTTGAAAACCCCGTATCCTGTTGGCGCAGTGCGGGGTTTTTCTTTATGTCTACTGGGTATCCGGTGTTAGAGAGGGTGTAGTGAGGGATGTCCTTTGCGGGGAAAAAATAGCCATTAACCCACTATTCATAAACACCTCCTGCCTTATTTAGCCGTAGATATCTGGACGAAGTTCTTGTCGTGTAACTTTTCCATCAGTGGCTGTTACGATTTTTTTGACTAGCTTGTGGCTAGCCATTTTTCGCCCGTGCGCTAAATGGCGCAGGTAAGCCAGGGATGTACCGACATTCTTAGCCAGAGCCCTTTTTTGTTCAGCATTGAGCTGTTTGTAATAAGTTATTAGTTTCATGCTGTAACTGTACCTATTTGGTTTTATTTTTACAAACAAAAAAATCCTTTTTGGATATATACCATAAAGGTACAAACCGTTTTAATATTCCGCATGGATATACAACAAATAAGACGTCACAACGCTCGCTTGCTTGCGGCAACTTTCAAGAGCTTGAGCGCTTTTGCAGATGCAATTGGTCGCACTCACAGTAATGTCAGTCGCTTTATGGGAAAGAATCCCACCAGGGGCATCGGCTCAAAAGTTGCCAGAGAAATTGAAGAGGTATGCGGTAAGCCGATTGGCTGGCTGGATTCTTTTCATGAGTCGGTGCATGACATTAAGACCCTGTCGACATCTGCTGACCTGGTGCTGGCAGGATACGATATTGAAACGGCTCGACACGTCCCTGTACTTTCCTGGGTCCAGGCAGGAGCTTTTTGTGATTCTGGCGGGCCATTCCCTCCCGTTGATGACACCACCGAACATGTAGCCTATTTTGGTCGACTTAGTACCAGTGCTTACGCCCTGGCAGTAAAAGGCGACTCAATGGTGTCGCCGCATAGTGGACAAATGTCTTTTTTACCTGGTTGCAGGATTATTGTTGATCCCGCCAGGGAGGCCATGCCCGGCCATTACGTGATTGTACGAATGCCTGATAGTGATGAGGTAACCTTCAAGCAGCTGGTAAAAGACGGAAGTACCCTCTACCTTAAACCCTTGAATCCTCAGTATGTTACGCAGAAGTTTCCAAGGGATGGTGATATTTGCGGTGTAGTTATTGGTACAACCATGAGCTTTGATTAAAAACTCACTTATGTTTGACGACACTGCCAAGCAGTTCATCAAGCTTTTGTTCAACTTCCACCTGACCGATCTGAATAGCTGACACCTGGTGGTATAAGCGGCTCATAGTTTTCTCAATAGCTGATTGACGCTGACTGATGATCTTCAACTCTTTCAGAAGCTCCTGGGCCATTTCCTTATTGGAAAGTTCATCTCCACCATCACGACCACTTAATAGCCACTCGGCATTGACTTTCAGTTTGTCTGCAATGTCCGGAAGTCTCTTGGTATGGGGTATCGCTTCTCCCTCCAGCCACTTCCGGGCGGCATGCTGGGATATACCAAATAGCTTCCCAAGCTCCATTTGTCTCCCTTTACCTTTTGCAGGAAAACCGATGTTGTCCAGGGCTTCATTCAGACGCCTGGAAAATTCGCTCCTTTCATCGACCTGCAAGTCAGTGGCGTCAGCTTCTCCAAAGCGGATATGACTTTCAGTAACCCCAAAGACTTTGGCGAAATCCTCCAAATAGCGGGGATTATTTGTCTGACCATTTTCTATTTGGGCGATACTTTGCTGTGTAATTCTACGCCCCGTTAAGGAATGCAATTCCTTTGATAGCTGCTCCTGACTCCAGCTCTTCCCTTCTCTCAACATCTTTATGTTCTGCCCAATCATCGCTTCCTACCTGCCATCTCTACACTTAACTGCTGGTTTTTCTGAACTGTTTTGACGCCTATATAAAAACAGTTAAATCCTTTTCCGTCACCCTTTTCAGATCGTCTACGGCTAATCAAAACCAAGCAGGATTCCATGAATAAAAAAATTTGTACCTATTAGGTATTGACATGAATCCATATTGGATTCACTATTTATTCCAACAACAGCACTATAGTTCGGATCGAGAAGAGAACCATGGACAAAGAAAGGCAGCAGGCTATTTCAAATATTAAATTATTGGCGGAGCAGGAGTTGGAAAACCACAATCAGTTAGTAGAGTTGCGCAAGCAAATTTCAACACTGGAATTGCAACAAAGTGAATTGATCCGTCGAAGCTGCGAGACCAAGAAAAACATCCTGAGCGAGATTCATCAATTCTCCGAATCCCTTTGGCATTGTATTGATACTCAAACAGAAAATGATACTGAAAGAAATTCCCTTTACGACGAAAATCGTCTTCCTGTAAATCTACTCATCGGCAACATCCTGATCGAAATTCCTGAGGACGCCGAAGACGAAAGCGATGTCATCGTCACTGAACTGGAACAACTGGCCAGCACCTTTGAAACCCTCTCCCCCAAAGAGCTGGCAGTAATGAACGTCGCCCTGAAGAACTACCAGCAACATGCAGAAGGTGAATGCTTCACCGCGATCGAACGACTTCTGGACGTACTGGACCCGGATCGGTAGATCCGCAACCAGACAGTTGTAACCCACCAACCCTAACCAGGTAAACGACCATGGAAAAAACAGACGAAAACGGTCTGGCGGATTCGCTCGGCCAGCTGAAAGACGATGAGGTGATGATCCTCTCTGCCAGCACCCTGCTGGGTGATCTGATGTCACTGGTACTGGATGAGCTGAAAGCCATGCCCGATGTCTGGCAGAAGCTGCCGCAACTGCAACAGGAAGAGGTGCTGTTCCGGATCAAACAACGGTGTACTTCTGCTGTCGCCCAGGCTGTGCGACTGATGGCGTCCGGTGACCGGGTCACCCTGACCGCAGCAGTGGACACCGTGACCTTTAAGGATGGCGTAAAAGCCGTGCTGAAAATGCCGGGCAATACCCCGGGCCGTCATGACCTGGCCGACGCCGAAGGGGAAACGGTACTGATCGTGATTCCGGATACCGCTGCCTATATGGGCGGGGAACTGCCTGAGGCCGATCTCGACCAGCCCACCCTTGCCTTTGAGAGTGAGGACGATCCGCTCTACCAGGAAGCGGTTGACCTGGTACTGGCCATGACCAACCCCTCCATCTCCAACCTGCAGCGACAGTTGAAAGTGGGGTACAACCGCGCTGCCTGGATGATCGACACCATGGAAGCCTCCGGCGTGATCAGCAAACCGGACGACCATGGCAAACGCACGGTCAACCAACAGCCACTGCCAGAACCGGCCAGCTCTTACAGCTGCCCACACTGTAACTGGACAGAAAGCTGTGAGGATCCGGAAGCACTGGAGGCGATGATCGCCAGTCATCACGCCATCGACTGCCCGAACACACCGATGACCAACGAGGAAGACACCAGCCAGTTCCATTAACAGCAGACCCCGTAACGCCATAAAAACGACACAACAACAATAACGCCAGGAGCGTAGACCATGAACGAGAACCAGACCACCACGGCACACAGCCCACTGAATGAGCCAGGCCTGTTGGACCGGCTGGCTTATGAGCTGGAAGAGGCCAAGCGCCAGGAGGCCGAGGCCCGCAATGCCCGTGTTGCCATTGAGGAGCAGATCCTCACCCATGTGGGGGTTAAGGAGGAAGGCAGCGCCACGGTGAAAAGTGACTACTACAAGGTCACCACCACCGGCGGCATGACCCGCACCCTGAACGGCAAGAAGTGGGCCGAGATCAACGGCCAGCTGCCCAACGAGGTGGTGCAGAACGTGGTGCGCCTGAAGCCGGAACTGGATACCCGCCAGTTCAAGGCCCTGAAGGACCTGAACCCGCAGCAGTACGCCATTGTGGCACAGGCGGTGACCAGCAAGCCCCGCAAGGCATCGGTAAAAATTGAACGACTGGAGGCGGGCAACTGATGGCTTTCTCTCTCAACTCCATCAGCCGGGCGGCCGGTTTTACCGCGCCCCGCCTGCTGATTTACAGCGATGCCGGTGTGGGCAAGACCACCCTGGCGGCCGGTGCCGATAGACCGATCTTCCTCTGCACCGAGGACGGTCTGGGCACCCTGGCAGTGGACGCCTTTCCCATGCTGACCCAGTACAGCCAGCTGATCGAGGCACTGTCTGCCCTCTACCACGAAGAGCACGACTACAAGACGGTGGTGCTGGACAGCCTTGACCACCTGGAGCCATTGATCTGGGCCCAGACGTGCGCGGAGCATGACAAAAACTCCATCGAGGACTTTGGCTACGGCAAGGGGTATGTGGAGGCCCTGTCCCACTGGCGCAACCTGATGCAGTGGCTGAATGCCCTGCGCAATGAGAAAGGCATGACCATCATCCTGATCGCCCATGCCGAGATCAAGCGCTTTGAATCACCGGAAGTGGACAGCTACGACCGCTACCAGATCAAGCTGCACAAGCGGGCCTCGGAACTGGTCCAGGAGAGCATGGATTGTGTCCTGTTCGCCAACTACAAGACGGTGATCAAAAAAGAAGAATCCGGTTTTGGCAAAACCAAGGCCAAGGGCATCGCCACCGGACAACGGGTGTTGTACACCGAAGCCCGCCCGGCCTTTGTGGCCAAAAACCGTTACTCACTGCCTGCTGAACTGCCCATGAGTTGGGACGCATTCAGCCAGGCACTGAACACATCCGCCAATAACAGCAACCAGCAAGGAGCCTGACCATGGCAGGTTTAGGATTTAAAGCCAACGACTACAGCCCGGCCCAGGGGTTTGAACCACTGCCCAACGGTGACTATGTGGCCATGATCACCGATGCGGAGATGAAAACCACCAAGGCCGGTAACGGCCAGTTCCTGAAACTCACCTGGACGGTGATGGATGGCCAGTACTCTGGTCGCAAAGTGTGGAGCAACCACAACATCATCAACCTCAATGAAACAGCGCAGAAAATCGCCCGGGAAGAGATCAGCGCCATTGCCCACGCCATTGGTCGTCCTGAAGCCGGTACCACTGAAGAGCTGGTCAATATCCCCTGCCGGATCACCCTGAAGATCAGACAGGAAGCTGGGCGGGACCCGTCCAACGAGATCAAGAAGTGGGAGGCGATCGGCCAGGCCACCTTTCCCACTCACGCCCAGCCAGCGCCCCAGCCTGCAGCAGCTCCAGCAGCGCCAGCGCCGGGAGTGGCGCCAGCGGCAACAG